>CAYWXN010000247.1:0-3486 GCA_964462075.1 uncultured Ruminiclostridium sp.
TTATTACAATTATAATTACATCACCCGTTACCGAAATCGAAGATTTCGAACCGGGTCAGAGAACATGGGACATGTTCTCTAGTCATTGAAACTCGAGGTTGAAATTTACTCATAGCCATTACCTTGGAGATGAGTATATCTTTATTCTCGTTATAATTACATCACCCGCCACCTATGCGGTGGGGGAAATCTTTTTTCTCGTTATGAACTAGATATTTCTGTTAAGATGCTTTCTAAGATAAAGTCCGGTATACGACCCGGGATTATCCATTATTTGTTGGGGATTTCCCTCTGCTATTACTGTTCCTCCTTCATCTCCGCCTTCGGGACCTAGATCGATTATATAATCGGCTGTTTTAATAACATCCAAATTGTGTTCGATTACTATTACAGTATTTCCCTTGTCAACAAGCTCCTGCAATACATTTATTAGCTTGTGAATATCGGCAAAATGAAGTCCTGTTGTGGGCTCATCAAGAAGATAAATCGTTTTCCCCGTATTCTTTCTGCTTAATTCGGCGGCCAGCTTGATTCGCTGTGCTTCGCCCCCTGACAAGGTTGTGGAAGGTTGTCCTAATTTAATATATGACAATCCCACATCATAAAGGGTTTGAATCTTTCTTTTTATTGCCTGGAAATTTCCAAAGAAACTTAGCGCCTCTTCAACTGTCATATTCAGTACATCATAAATACTCTTTCCCTTATAATGTACCTCCAGAGTTTCACGGTTGTATCGTTTTCCGTTACAAACCTCGCAAGGCACATACACATCAGGTAAAAAATGCATCTCGACTGTAACGGTACCGTCGCCTTTACATGTTTCACAACGGCCCCCAGGCACATTAAAGCTGAACCTTCCTTTTTTATAACCACGCATCTTAGCCTCCGGTGTTGATGCAAACAGGTCTCTGATTAAATCAAAAACACCGATATATGTTGCCGGATTAGATCGCGGAGTCCTTCCTATAGGGCTCTGGTCTATATCAATTATTTTGTCAAGGTGCTCAATACCTTCGATTCTGTCATGTTTTCCCGCAATTGTTCTTGCTCTGTTCAGTTTCTTAGCCAGTACCTTGTATAGAATCTCATTAATAAGTGAGCTTTTTCCTGAACCGGAAACACCGGTCACACAGGTAAATACACCTAAAGGAAACGCTACGTCAATATTCTTCAGATTGTTTTCCTTGGCGCCATATATTTTAAGAAATTTCTCCGGAATTCTTACTTTTTCCGGTACGGGAATAAATAATCTGCCGCTCAAATACGCTCCCGTAATAGAAGAGGGGTTATTCATAAGATCTTCGGCTGTGCCGCATGCAATTATTGCTCCTCCATGCTCTCCGGCACCGGGACCGATATCAATAATATAATCGGCGGCAAACATTGTATCCTCGTCATGCTCAACAACCAATACACTGTTCCCCAAGTCTCGTAAATTCTTAAGTGCGTTTAATAACTTGTCATTATCACGCTGATGAAGACCTATGCTGGGCTCGTCAAGTATATAGTCCACCCCTACCAGTCCTGAGCCGATTTGAGTTGCCAGACGGATGCGCTGTAATTCTCCGCCCGACAGGGTGCCAGTTGCCCTCGAAAGAGCCATGTAATCCAGTCCCACAGTTATTAAGAAGCTTGTCCTTGCCTTAATTTCTTTTAAAATCTGCTTTCCTATTGCAATTTGAAAATCATTAAGTTCTAAATCTCTGATGAATATATCAAAATTCTTTATAGACATATCTGTTATTTCAAATATATTTTTATCAGCAATAGTCACCGCCAAGGACTCTTTCTTTAATCGCTGTCCCTTACACACCTGACAAGGAGTAATACGCATAAAGGCTTCATATTCGGCTTTGATGTTAGCCGAATATGTTTCTTTGTAATACTTTTCCACACTGCTTATTATTCCTTTGAAGGTCACATCATGAACCTTATCTCCCCATCTTCCTTCATAATAGACTTTAACCGAGCGGTCGGTACCATACAGCAAAATATCATGTATTTCTTTGGAATATGATTCGAAAGGAACATCCAAGGAAAAATCGAATTCTTCCGCAAGAGCATCCAGAATTGCTCTGGACCAGCTTCCCTCCTGTTTGGATGATTGCCAGCCTATAACCTGTATTGCCCCTTCATTGATGCTAAGACTTTTGTCGGGAATCATCAGATCCTCATCAAAATCCATTTTATATCCTATTCCGAAGCATTCAGGACATGCTCCGAAGGGGCTGTTAAATGAAAAATTTGTTGGCTCTAAATCTCCGATGCCGATACCGCAGTCAGGGCACGCTAAATTCTGGCTTAATGTGAACTTCTTCTGATCTATAACATCAACTGTTAATACGCCCTCGGTGATAGCAAACACATTTTCTATGGAGTCGGATAATCGGGCTTCTATTCCGGGCCTTACAATTAACCGGTCAATAATAATATCAATTTTATGCTTTTTGTTTTTTTCAAGCACAATTTCTTCAGATAATTCATATAACTCTCCGTCTATAAAGGCACGGACATAACCGTTTTTTCTGGCTTGCTCCAATACCTTCTCATGGCTGCCCTTCCTACCCTTAACAACAGGCGCTAATAATTGAATTTTTGTGCCTTCGGGAAGACTCATGATTTGTTCAACCATCTGATCCACCGACTGGCTCTTGATCTCCTTGCCGCATTCCGTGCAGTGCGGAGTACCTATTCTGGCATATAAAAGCCGCAGGTAATCGTATATTTCGGTAACTGTCCCTACTGTTGAGCGGGGATTATGAACTGCAGTTTTTTGTGAGATAGAAATAGCGGGGGATATGCCCTCAATGCTAAGTACATCAGGTTTTTTCATCTGCCCCATAAATTGTCTTGCGTAAGAAGACAGTGACTCCATGTATCTTCTTTGCCCATCGGCATAAATAGTATCGAAGGCAAGAGAAGATTTGCCGGAGCCGCTGATTCCGGTAAGAACCACCAATTTATTTTTGGGTATATCTATATCAATACTCTTTAAATTATTCTCAGAGGCCCCCCTGATTTTAAGATAGGATTTTTCTGCTATTATAATCAGCCCTTTCTAACTGTATAAAACAACTTAATAATGCTAACAATTGCTGTATATTTGATTTTAACACATAATCTAACCATATATTTTCACAAAAATAAAAATAATAAGGCCATTATTTAGTTCCTATATATTAAAAGGCCGCTAAGCGGCCAAAATAGCTATTGTATGTATACAGGCAGATAAGATTCCTTATCCGCCTGCTTTGCCTATACCGATAAAATACTCCTCATTAGCTGGTTATCGGCAAATCATATTAGTATTTCATCAGAATTTATCTTAATAATTCTCACATCTTAATTCGAAAAAGCTCTTTGAATATTTACATACAGGACATACCTCAGGAGCCTTCTTCCCCATTACAAGATGCCCGCAAATACGGCATTCCCACATTGCTTCTTCTCCCTTTTCAAATACCTGCTGCATTTCTACATTCTTTA
>CAYWXN010000248.1:0-3473 GCA_964462075.1 uncultured Ruminiclostridium sp.
CCAAGAAATGATGAGAAATTATTTACAGATGGTAAATATCCGTTCGTTCAAACTGGTGATGTGGCGCAATCAAAATATAACAATTTCTTAATTGAGACTTTTTCTTCATCCTATAATGAAGTAGGTTTATCCCAAAGTAAGTTATGGAACAAAGGTACTTTTTGTATTACAATTGCAGCTAATATTGCCGAGGTCGGATTTTTAAATATTGATGCATGTGTTCCAGACAGCGTAGTGACATTTTCCTCAGTGCCTGACTTTAGTACCAAATACTTACAATATTTCTTTCAAACGGTAAAAGAGGATATCGAGAAATTTGCCCCGGCAACTGCACAAAAGAATATTAATTTGGGGATAATTCAAGAATTAATATTCCCATTACCACCAAAAAATGTACAAATCGACATTGTAAAGAAGGTTGAGAATCTTTTGGAAATATGTGATAAACTGGAAAAAACAATTAAACAGAACCAGAAATACACACAAGATTTATTGCAGGTGGCACTGAAAGAAGCGTTAGAACCTCAAGAAGCAGAACAATATAATGGCTGACTACTTCGACATTTCGAGCTGGAATGAAAAGCCTTGGTTTGGAACAAAGGGTTCTCGAAATAAAAGGGTAGTTGAGAACCCTACAACTGGCAAGTACTGCTATTTCAAAACGTCTCTTTTTAAACCTGATAAGGATTATAAGTATGAATTCTGGTCGGAGATAATCGCATCAGAAATTGGGACACTACTTGGATTTAATGTTTTAAAATACGACATCGCATATTGTAATGGAGAAATTGGTTGTATCTCCGAGTTTATGAACACAGAGGGCGAAAATGAGCTGACAGAGGGGATACAATATCTTACTGGGTATAATACTGCATATAAACCATCAAGGAAGGAATCCAAGAAGGAATATACTTTCCAGTTTATATGTGATACTTTAAAATCGTATGACTTTCAACATTACATTCCTGATATAATCAAGATAATCATTTTTGATAGCATAATAGGCAATGGAGATAGGCATCAGGAAAATTGGGGAATAATCACAGACAATCGAAGTGCCATAAAGCTATATAAGACTGAAGCTGGGAAGAAGGGGCATAAAATAATGACCAGAATTACTTTAAAGCTATTTGCATGGGTTATGCAGAATGTCCCCAACTTTCCTGTTAAGCTAAGGATTAAATACCATCGCTTTATGCCCAATGCTTTTGCTCCAATCTATGATAACGGAAGCTGTTTGGGAAGAGAGTTACTTGATGCAAGAGTAAATGAAATGCTTTTCGATGAAACACAACTTATCACCTATATTCAAAGAGGAACTTCTGAAATTCATTGGGAAGGTAAAAAGTTATCTCATTTTGATTTAATAAAGAAAATTTCAGGAAATTATTCGGATGTGGTAAAGACTGAGATTTCACGGATAAAAACCCTATTTAGAGAAGATGGATTGGTAAATATCATAAATGAAATTGACAAGGCACTTCCATCGGATAAAATCAACCTTGGTTTACCTGAAGAACGAAAGAATTTAATCATTAAAATGGTATCTTTGCGGTATAAAGAACTTATTAAGTTATTGGTTTGAAGTCCATTAAAAACATATATCTCAGTTGGCGTAAAGGTAAGAGCTACAGACGCCATATAGTTGGAGTTATTCGCAGAAATGCTAATGAAGGAATTCGATTTGAATACTTAAAGCCGAATTTATCAGAAGCACTAAAGGATGGTTTTGCTCCCTATGTTGATTTTCCCGATATCAATAAGGTATATAAAGAACATGTTATCGATATTTTTGGACAGAGGTTGATTCAGGCTGAAAGAAGTGACATCCAGAGATATTATGATTTCTGGGAATTGGATAAAAGGTATGTTGATGACAAGTATTATATGCTTGCTTATACGCAGGGGTTGCTTTCTACTGACAACTTTGAGTTTCTTGCCGAGTTTTATCCCAAGAGGGATTTGTGCTTTGTATCAGAAATTTGTGGACTGACCGAGAGAAATATTGCCTCTAATCTCATAAAACCCGGTGAGGAATTAAGGTGGCTGCGAGAATCACAAAATGAGTTTGATAAATATGCGGTTCAGGTATTTAAAGGTAACACGCTAATTGGTTATGTGAAAAAAATACATAACAAGGTTTTCTATGAGAATTTAAAAGGAAGACTGAAAATTGTAGTTAAAAGCATTGACCAGAACGGTGTTATTAATCGAGTCTTCATCAGGATTTCCTTTTAGTCTACCAAAGTAAATCCATACATTCTTTTTACTTATGTACATTTCTAACATGACCCACTTCCTTGACGACCAAGGAAACATTCCAAAACAAATGCCCAAGGAAGCGAGAGAACTTGCAAATTTTCTTGCACTGGTGGTTGATTCAACAACAAAGACCAGTCCCCTTACACTGACCGTAACAGAAATCAGATGCTTTAACAAAGGTTGTCATGGAACAATAAACTCTGCTCTTAGCAGAGCAAAAGGAGAAATCCGTTGGTATTGTCCGATATGTGAAAATGAAGGTGTGATAAGCCATTGGCAGGGTACGATATGGGATAATACGAGGAACTCACGGTGAATTTGGTAAAGTTGGGATTCAGCAATTATTGAGGTTTAGAAGCGATTGAAGATGCCATAATATTTATTACCAGCATTATTTCAACATTAAATTCCAATAAGATATGGAAAATTCATTTTATTACTTTTTTAGTGCAGTTCCACAGGTATTAGGTGGAGTGCTTGCTTTATTTGGTGTTTTCGTTGTTTTCAAAATTCAAACTTTGAAAGCTCAGTTACTTGGTATTGGTAATGCGGTCATATTAAAAATTCAAGATAAAATCAATGTTCTGGAAATAATCAATAATGAAGATAAACGAGCTACCCTTTCCAACATTCAAACCTATATCGAAAAATCTGATATTGAAGGACTTTATGAAATCATGAAGTTATTGACCAATGCCCAAGTAACAATCTTCAGAGACAATTATCAGGCAACATATTCATTTCTTAAAGACCTTATTAATAATACCGTAAAGGCTTCTATTTATACTGCCTTGGTGGTGGTTTTAACGTTGGCTCTGATTCCCTTTGGGACTTTTTTCTTAAATCATATAATCTTGTTATATGTTCTATTTGCTGTTGTGATACTGGCAATCGGTGGATGTTTTTATTTGTTTGTTAGTATTCTCAAAATAGCCTTAAATACTGGTAAATAGCTAATATTAATTTGCATCACAAAAAAAACCACCAAAGGAAATATTTCCTTGTGTAAAGAGTATATAACTTAATGATAGCGACTTATAGGAATCGTAATACCGCAGAGGTTGGAAACCCCAGCGTATACTTGTAAGTAATACCCCTTTCGTCTGCTGTACATAAATCGAACATAAAAAAAATAACCCCCTGATAATCAGGGGGTCTTAGTAGCCCCACCAGGAATCGAACCTGGATTTCAGGTTTAGGAAACCCGCGTT
>CAYWXN010000249.1:0-3458 GCA_964462075.1 uncultured Ruminiclostridium sp.
AAATAATTGAAAGTCAAGGCGGATTGTTTATTGCAATGCCCAGTCGTAAAACCCCGACTGGAGAATTCAGGGACATTGCGCATCCTATTAACGCGGAAGCAAGGAATAAGGTGCAAAATGCAATCCTGGAAAAATATCAGTCAATGCTAGCGGAAGAAGAAGCCGCTGGAACAACCCTAAAGGAATAATTTCCAATAGCCGATGCGCTTAGGCACTTCATAATCAAGAAGTGCCTATTTTGTTGCATTAAAATATGTAAAATGTCAATTGCATTACTATAATAAAAATGAGAGAATGATTATGGATAAGGAATAAAAGTGAGAAACTCTCAGGGGGTATAAACTCTTGCAAGAACTGATAACATTTATTATTACATCGGATAAAGAAACCGGGATGAACTCATTGTTGCCAAAATGTATCCATAAGATATGCGGACAAGCTATGTTGTCATATATGATCGATGCATGTCTTGGAGCAGGATTAGATAAGATAGTTGTTTTTGTGAAAAATTCAGATACCATTCGAGAAATTATACCGGAAGAGACCATATTAATACAGGATGATGAACAATCCGATGATAGCATTATACGCAAAATAAAGGATGCACTGGAGAAGAGCAAGACAGGAACAGTACTGATTTTGCCCGGTGAATACCCTGCTATTAATGACGGAACTCTTAAGTCTGCCTATGAGTATCATTTGAAAGAGGGGAATAAGGTAACCGTTCTTACCGATAGAGAGGGGAATCTATCCGATATTTGTTTTATTGATACAGAGTTATTACTCACCGAAATTTCGGATATGAAAGAAGAAAGCTGTAACGATAATCTTTGTATCAAACACCTAATTAAAAAATTATACTCCAAAGGTCAAAAGCTCAATGGCTACAGTGTCCCTGAGTCAGGGGAGCTGTTGCAGGTTAATGACAGAAGTCAGTTGTCCGAGGCTGAACGTATAATATTAAACCGAATCATTAAAAAGCATATGGATAACGGAGTCACCTTTCACTTGCCGGAAACATGTATGATACATAATAAGGTAGAAATAGGAAAAGATACGATAATCCACCCAGGAACACAGTTGGAGGGCAATACGGTGATTGGTGAGAATTGCCATATAGGTCCATATTCCCGAATTGAAGACGGTGTCGTCAAAGACGGAGTATATTTTATGAATTCGGTTATGCTTCAATCTCAGATAGGCAGTAACACAAAAGTAGGACCCTTCGCATTTATAAGACCCGGTTCGAATATAGGTGAAAATGTGAAAATCGGTGATTTTGTGGAAATAAAGAACTCGATTATTGACAATAATTCAAAAGTACCGCACCTTTCATATATTGGAGACGCAGATGTAGGTAAACATGTCAATGTAGGATGCGGTGCTGTAGTAGTGAATTATGACGGCAAGAAGAAAACCAGAACCACGGTTGGTGATAATGCATTTGTAGGATGCAATGTTAACCTAGTATCACCTGTTAAAATAAATGATTATGCATATATTGCGGCCGGTTCAACCATAACCGATGAAGTCCCTGAATATTCATTGGCTATTGCAAGAAACCGACAAACAATAATTGCTGACTGGGTAAAAAGAAAAGGATTAGATAAAAAATAATTATTATCTTAGTTGGAGGTTGTTAGTTCATATGAATCTTCATGGCAAAGACATTAAGATTTTCGCGGGTAATTCAAACAGGCAGCTTGCAGAGGAAATCGCAACGAAGGTGGGGTTACCTTTGGGAGAAGCGATAGTGACAAAGTTTTCTGACGGGGAGACAGCAATTAGCATTAATGAGGTTGTGAGGGGTTCGGATGTATTCATTATCCAATCTACTTGTACACCTGTTAATGATAATATAGTAGAACTACTTATTATGGTTGATGCGCTCAGACGCGCCTCGGCAGGTCGCATTACAGCTGTTATTCCATATTTCGGATATGCACGGCAGGATCGTAAGGCAAAGGCCAGAGATCCTATTTCGGCTAAACTTGTGGCAAACCTTATTACAGTATCAGGTGCCGATAGGGTTCTTACAATGGATCTTCATGCTCCACAGCTACAGGGTTTCTTTGATATTCCGGTGGATCATCTTTTAGGAACACCTATTCTTGCGCAGTACTTCTATAAAAAGTTTGCAGGGAAGACAGACGATGTGGTTGTTGTTTCGCCCGATGTAGGCAGTGTAGGAAGATCAAGAAAATTTGCCGAAAAGCTTGACGTACCATTGGCAATAATAGATAAGAGAAGACCAAAGGCTAATGTATGTGAAATTATGAATATAATAGGTGACGTAAAAGGCAAACGTGCTATATTGGTGGACGACTTAATCGATACTGCCGGTACGGTTGTTAATGCCGCTAATGCTATGGGGGATATGGGAGCAGTGGAAGTATACGCCTGCTGTACCCATGGAGTTCTTTCCGGCCCTGCAATTGACAGAATTCGCACCTCGGCCATTAAAGAATTGGTAACTTTAAACACCATTCCTCTGGCTATGGAGAAGCGAATAAATAAAATTACAACCCTTTCGGTCGGTGATGTATTTGCTGAGGCAATCGAAAGAATATACGGAGATATATCCATCTCGACACTATTTACGCAACAATAGCTATTAAATAAACTTAGAGGTTATTATGTTTATTTTTGCCGGACTTGGAAATATGGGCCCCAAGTATGAGAGAACCCGACACAATGTCGGGTTTGATACTATTGATTATCTTGCAGCACAATATAGAATAAATAATTTCAAATCCAAGCACAAGTCTTTAATTGCAGAAGGAATCATTCAGGGACAGAAGACTCTTCTGGTGAAGCCGCAAACCTATATGAACAATAGCGGAGAGGCTATCCGTCAGATTATAGACTATTATAAGGTGCCCTTTGAAAATCTAGTAATTATTTACGATGATGTAGATTTGGATGTCGGACATATAAGAATCAGGGCAAAGGGTAGCTCCGGCACACATAACGGTATGCGGTCTATACTAAGTCATATAAAAACTGAGGAATTTCCCAGAATACGCATCGGAATAGGTAAAGCTCCCGAGAGAATGGATTTGGCTGACTATGTATTGAGCCGATTCACGGATGAGGAGAGAAAACAGGCTAATATCGCCATCGAGAATGCTGCAAAGGCAGCGGTAACAATGATTTGTTCCTCTGTTGAAATAGCAATGAGTAAGTTTAATAAGTAAATTGCCTTGCTGCCGCAGCGGCAACTTTCTTGATATTCGCAAGCTTTTATTAAAAATAATGCGAAGTAACAGTCATTCTAAGCAAAGCGAAGAATCTTATCTGATTCGAGTGCGCCAGCGATGAATCTATTTGCATTAGACAGGGGGCGGGCGCAAGATTCTCATTTCGAACGCCTCTAAGCACCTAGCTCTATAAGACCAATATTCCCGGTAAGAGACATTCCTCCGCGTTCGCTCCGTCATGTCCGGCCAAGGGGTCTT
>CAYWXN010000250.1:0-3432 GCA_964462075.1 uncultured Ruminiclostridium sp.
CTTTGTGAGGTGATTGAATGGCTGACCAGAATATTGCATTTAATGTTGAAGGAATGATAAGTGAGGATGCCGCTGAATCAATTAACAATTCTCTTACTATGCTAAACGGGGTTGTTGATGTAATTATCGACATTAATGCAAAGCGTGTTGTTGTTGAGTTTGATGAAGAACGATTGAGCGCTGAAATTATAAAAGGAACTATCGAAGATGCAGGCTTTGAGGTGAAATAACCCTATTTAGCCTCGGATTATGATGCCTGTCCTGTACTTATGCGGATAGGCATTTATTCGTTTGACTATAATTTTGAAATGTTATGATTGGGGGCGACAAAATGCACTTATTAGGTAATTTATTTTGGATATTATTAGGCGGATTCATTGCCGCAATTCTATGGTTTATAGCGGGGGTAATTTGCTGTATTACTTTTATCGGTATCCCCTTTGGCATACAATGCTTTAAAATTGCTTCCTTTGTGCTATATCCTTTTGGACGTGACATTGAAATTAAAGGCTTTGGTATAGGTAGTCTTATCGGAAATGTTATTTGGATAATTGCTCTTGGCTGGGAATTATGCGTATATCATTTAGTGGTGGGGCTTATATTGTGTATTACCATAGTTGGTTTTCCATTCGGAAGACAGCATTTTAAATTGGCAAAGCTCTCTTTGGTTCCCTTTGGATCAAAAATTCACACTAAGAGCTGGTTGTAATAGGGGTGTTATTGTGCTGGGCATTATGGGAGGAACATTTAATCCTATTCATTATGGACATCTTCTTATGTGTGAAGGCATAAGAGAGGAATTTTGTCTGGAAAAAATAATATTTATTCCCGCCAAAATTCCCCCGCATAAGGACAATGGAAAGATAATAGAAGCACATGACCGGTTTCGCATGGTAGAGCTTGCCATTACGAACAATCCTTTTTTTATAGCCAGTGATATTGAAATGAAGAGGGAAGGTTCATCATATACTGTCGATACATTAAAAATTCTTAAAGAGCAGACTGATAATAAACAATTGATGCTTATAGTTGGGGCCGATTCTTTGGTACAATTTGAGACATGGAGAAATTACCGTGAAATTTTTGAGCTGGCCGTAATTATAGTGGCATCAAGACCCGATACCAAAGAAGATAATTTAAACAGCTATATAAATAGGTTTAAAACACAATTTGGTGCTAATATAAGAAAATACTCGGGTAAGGCTATGGACTATTCTTCCACCGAAATTAGAAGAAGAGTCGAAAAGGGGTTATCGATCAAATATCAGGTACCTCCCGAAGTTGAGAGTTATATATATAAAAATGGCCTTTACAGCATGGTATGAAGCCGGGAGATAGCATAATGGAGATAAGTAGAATTCTTAATAAACTTGAGAAGGTATTGGATACAAACAGATTCAAACACTCTGTAAATGTTATGGAAATTGCCGAATCTCTGGCGAAACATTACGGAGTTGATGATGATAAAGCAAGACTTGCAGGAATACTCCATGATTGTGGCAAAAATTACAAAGGTGACGAAGCTAGAGAGTATGTTAGAGGGATAGGATACCAAGCCGATGAGATCGAGATCCTTCAGCCGAAGCTGCTTCATGGAATAATAGGAGAGGATCTGGCAAGAAACATTTATGGCATTACCGATGAAGAAGTATTGAGCGCAATTAGATGGCATACCACCGGTAAGGCCGGCATGAATTTGCTGGAAAAGATCATATATATTGCTGATTATATTGAGCCGTTAAGGGCATTTGAAGGTATTGAGAATATGCGGAAAATCGCCTTTGAGGATTTAGACAGATGCATCGTTTATTGTGCTGAGAGCACCATAAACTTTATATTAAAAAAAGGTGTTCTATTGCATAAAAATACTGTTGATACCCGCAATTACAGCTTAATGCTCATAAAAAACAGAAAATGAAAATATTTATGATAAAAGGGAGGTGCATTTATGGATTGGTATGTTTTCCAACTTGATTCAGAATTTTTGTTTACTGTCCTAACGCGTATTCTTTTGTCATGTGTATTAGGCGGAATTATAGGCTTTGAGCGTGAACAATCCCGCAATAAACCGGCCGGGTTCAGAACCCATATACTTGTATGTCTTGGTTCATGCCTTGTTATGCTCATTGCGGAGTTTTCATTAATTGCGTACTCAGGTCAGGTCAATATCGACCCAACACGTATCGGAGGTCAGGTCGTTAGTGGTATAGGTTTTTTAGGGGCAGGCGCCATAATAAGGCATGGTGTTGCGGTCAAAGGCATAACTACCGCAGCAAGTATTTGGGTAGTGGCATGTGTAGGGCTGGCATGCGGGATCGGTTTCTACACCGGGGCAATATTGGTTACTTTACTTATTTGGACTATACTGATGTATCTTAAAAATTTTGAAATCAAAATGGCTAAGAATACTAAATTTAGAAATATCGAAGTTGAGGGAGAAAAAGACAAACAAGTTATGCATCCCCTTAGCAGCTTGCTCAAGGAATTTGACATTGAAATTAAGAGCCTTGATATATATGATATTCCCAAGACAAACAAGCAAAGGATCCTATTACAGTTTGAAACAAACAACAAAGACTTGGATTTTGTGATGATTTCAGCTAAAATAAGTGAGATAGAAGGAATACTAAAGGTATCCCTGTAAAAAAGGAGATGTCAATAAACTTGACAAATAAAAGTAAGAGCATTTTAAGAGAAATATCCGAGTGGGTACTGCTGATCGTTGTGGCTTTTTTTATTGCTTCAATAATTCAAAGTGAGTTGTTTGCGCTCACAGAAGTTAATATGGAGTCGATGATGGAGACTTTAGAGCCCGGTGATAAGTTGATCATGAACAAGCTTGCTTACAATTTTGATGAACCCCAGAGAGGGGATATCATAATATTCTTAAGGGATGAGCCGGTAAACGGTGTTTTAGGCAGGGCATCTATATATATTAGTGATATCGCTAAAAAACTCAACAAAGATTTTAGGCGAAACAGGCTTATTAAACGAGTCATAGCTATTCCCGGAGATACGATAGAAATAGTTGATAATATTCTGTATGTTAATGGTATAGAACAAAATGAGCCTTATGCCCGGATTGATCCCTTTGAAAAAATAGTATTAAACCGTAATCTACAAAAAATCGTTGTACAGGACGGTCAGTTATTTGTAATGGGAGATAATCGAGGTCATAGTATGGACAGCAGAGATTTTGGTGTAATAAACCAATCCTGGGTCGAAGGTAAGGCTGTTTTCAGGATAATGCCTTTTTCTGAGTTCGGGAAGATAAACAAATAATTCATGTATTTGAGTGCATTTAGGGAACCGGTTCGGTTGTATAATCGGTTCCTTATATTTGTGCTGTCGTATATTATCGAATTATAAGAATAAAAATAAAATGTAAAAAAAATCTTATAAATTTTAATTGACATTTAAAATCAATAATGC
>CAYWXN010000251.1:0-3417 GCA_964462075.1 uncultured Ruminiclostridium sp.
AACACAGGATGGCGCAGGAGTAAATTTGGTTAGAGTATTAGGAAACCAAACTGTTGAGGAATACGATCCCATATTAATGCTCGATTCCTTTGACAGCACGAATCCCGATGATTACACCGCCGGGTTTCCCCTGCATCCGCACAGAGGTATTGAAACAATAAGCTATGTGTATCGTGGATATATGACCCACCGGGATAGCTTAGGAAATGAGGACACTATTGGAGACGGAGAAGTCCAGTGGATGACGGCCGGCTCGGGAATATTGCATGAAGAAAAACTACCGGCATCTGAAAGATTACTAGGTGTACAGCTTTGGCTCAACCTCCCTGCAAAGGACAAAATGGTGCCTCCGGCATATCGCAGTATTAAGAGCACTGAAATTGAAGAAATTGAGTTGGAAAACGGCAAGGTTAGGTTGCTCGCAGGTGAATTTGAAGGGAGAAAAGGATATATAAGCAAATACCTTCCCCTTGATTATTATGACATACATCTTAACCCGCATGCTTCTATATCTGTGAATACTGATAGTGAGCGTTCTGTAATGGTGTTCACTCTCTTAGGGGACGCATATGTCGGAGGCGAGTTAATAAAAGAAAAGACAGCGGTAAAACTTACCTCCGGTGACCATGTAGAGATAAAGGCTACAGATAATAATGCCCAGGTGTTATTTATCAGTTCAACACTTCTGGCTGAACCGGTAGTGTGGGGCGGCCCTATTGTTATGAACACAAAGGAAGAATTAAGTAAGGCCTTTGATGATTTGAGAAAAGGTACCTTTTTACAAGACAAAATTTCATATTAAATGAAATAAAAATATATAAACAAAAAGAGGAGCTAAAACACCGGAAGGAAGCAAAAAAATGATAATACGCAAAGAACAACCAGAGGATTACAAATCAATACTGTGGTTGACATACCAAGCATTTTTAACTCTCGATTATCCGGGCAGGCGGCGAATGGATGAACATTTTCTTTTGTCGCTATTGCGGGGATCTGAATTCGTTATTCCGGAGCTTTGCTTTGTCATGGAGCATAATGGAGAAATTGTCGGACACATTCTCTACACTAAATCTGAAGTTTTGAAGGCTGACCAAACGAAAATTCCGACGATCACATTCGGCCCGTTAAGTGTTCTGCCAAAGTATCACAGGCAGGGAATCGGCTCACAGCTTGTGCGGCACAGCATGGAAAAAGCGCAGGAAGCAGGATATGGCGCAGTTTTAATAATCGGTGTTCCAGATTATTATCCCAAACTAGGGTTCAAACGTGCACGGGAATATGATCTGGCTCTTCCTGACGGTACCTCACCCGATGAATTTATGGCGTACGAGTTACAGCCGTTCTATTTAAGCGAAGGTGGGACATTGGGTGGTTTGGCGCATGAATTTGACCGGGCTGAAAATGACGATGCTGGTTTTGAAGAGTTTCACAGAGGCTTTATGTCAGAGTTTTATCCCATGGAACTGACATTGCGCCCTTTCTTTGAAAATGATATTGCTTTAATGGAGAGGTGGCTAATAGCCGACCACGTTAAGCCATGGTACGAGAATCCTGAAGACTGGCTGAATGAGTTAAATAACCGTCGAGGGGAGTTTTTGTTTATAAAACATTTCATTGCTGAGGTAGAGGGTGTACCAATTGGATTCTGCCAGTATTACGATATGTTTTATGGTAAAGAGCATGAGGATTGGATAAAGATTGATGAACCCGGCAATATGTTTAGCATTGACTATCTCATCGGCGAGCCTGAATATCTGCACAAAGGCTTTGGACAAAAAATGATAGCTCAAATGCTGGATATATTACGGAATAAAGGCATAAAGACTGTCGTAGTTAAGCCTGACAGTAATAATGCAAAATCTAATCGCGCTTTAGAAGCAAACAACTTTGTTTGGAACGGAACCGACCACATACTGGAATTATGAGGTGAGTTATGAACAAATATGAATGGCAGAGGGGAATCACCGGGGAGGTTAAGCAGTGAATAAGATTGAATCACGTATACAGGAAAAGCTGTTTGCGCTTCAGGATTTAAAGTATAAGGAGTTTCAATGTAAGCTTATGCCGACGGTGTCCCCGGCGGTTGTTATCGGCGTGAGGACGCCGGAGCTGCGAAAGCTGGCAAAGGAAATTTCCAAAGAGCCTGAAATGAAGGAGTACTTGAAAATCCTCCCCCACCGGTATTACGAAGAAAATAACCTCCACGGATTCCTGTTAGAGAGAATCAAGGACTATGGCGAGGCTGTGGCAGGAGTAGATGCGTTTTTACCATATGTCGATAACTGGGCTACCTGTGACTCAATGAGTCCGAAGGTATTTCAAAAGCATCTGCCTGAACTTCTCACAAATATACGGAAATGGATAGCTGACCGGCATACCTACACCGTCCGGTTCGGTATCGGAATGCTGATGAGCTTATATCTGGACAATGAGTTTTCACCGGAATTTCCGGCGTTGGTGTCCAATATCCGTTCCGAGGAGTATTATATCAACATGATGATCGCATGGTATTTCGCTACAGCACTCGCCAAACAGTGGTATACCGTTATACCATATATCGAGGAGCGGAGGCTGGAAAAATGGGTACATAACAAAACCATTCAAAAGGCCATCGAGAGCTATCGCATCACGGAGGAACAGAAAGCATATCTGCGGACGCTGAAGGAAAGATAATAAATTGAGTATCCATAATATTTATGATGATTTATGTCGAATTGAACAGTATAATTAGGTTTATAAATCTAAAGGAGACTAGATATGGAGATATCAAAATTCGACAGATTTGATATGTTGAAAAAGCCCATAAGACAGCGACATTTTTTACAGCCCATTACATGGCTAATGAGTTATCCTGCCGTTTGGGCTCATCGTGTAAAAATAACAAAAGTAGGGATGAAGGGAGTAAAACCACCATACCTATTATTGTGCAATCATAATTCCTTTATTGATTTCAAAGTAACAACTGTCGCCATATTCCCCCATCGTGCAAATTATTTAGTGGCGATAGACGGTTTTATAGGGCGGGAATGGCTTTTGAGAAATGTGGGTTGCATCTGCAAACGCAAGTTCACGAATGATACGGTAATGATTCGACATATGAAAAGGGTTGCTGATAATGGTGATGTAATTGTGCTTTATCCGGAGGCCAGGTATTCTCTTTGCGGCACCAATGCAGTTCTCCCCGATTCGCTGGGGAAATTGGCCAAACTGCTTAAGATTCCGGTTGTAACATTAATTATGCACGGGCACCATATTAATTCGCCTTTCTGGAATCTGAAAAACCGGAAGGTTAAAAAAACTGAAGCCGTATTGACTCATTTGGTGACAAAGGAGGAAATCGGCACACTGGATTATCCGGAAATTAACGAAAGAATTAATGCAGCTTTTAAATATGACGATTTTGCGTGGCAGAAGGAT
>CAYWXN010000252.1:0-3412 GCA_964462075.1 uncultured Ruminiclostridium sp.
CGAAACCATAAAAAGAGACATGCCCGTTGCTTCAGACCGCGTTCTGGACATATTTGACCGGATGTGTCCCCTGTTTCTTGAGTCTAAATTTACCGAAGATGTTGAAAATACTATCGAACAAACAAAAACAGGCTATGGTACGGCTTTAAAGGAAAGAAAAGACTTAAGCCGACGCCTGGGGTTAGAGGTTGTCATTGCCCTGATCAATAGCATGGAGGATTGGCTTGAGCCTCGCCACAAAGCCTTGAATAAACAGCTTTCCGATATACGGAAAGCTGTTGAATGATGCTGTTATATTCTGTGAAACTCTACTTTGATAACTTTTCACCTATACTGAGTGTTTGGAGTGTTGCTGTCAGAGTCAGTTGAAAGTTGAATATAAAAACCACATATAGTATAATATGCATAACAAGTTAAGTGATAATAAATCATTCAGTTCATAAATGCTTCATTCTTTCTTAGGAAAGGGGTGCGATTAAAATTACTGCCAAAGATGATTACATAAATAAAAGACTGGATAAAACGAGCACCTTACACCGACTTCAATTATTTACATGTGTTATTGTCTATATAGTTTTGAATATATTAATGATTTATCTGTCTGCACAAACACAAGAGTTCTTTTATAACATTAATAAAAATACAATAAACGCAATCTTATCGCAGGGGCAGGTATTAGCAGTTGTACTTATTACACTGATACCAATAAAGAAAGGCCCTCTGGTTGCTTTTTTACTTTGTAGCATCTCGACTTTTTTTGCTCTTCTAAAGGTTATATCCAGTAAAACGTTTTATGCGCTTCCAGGCGTTATTATACCTATCATCTCTATTATCATTTCTATTACTATTAATAGTTTAAAACAAAAACTATACAAAAGGAAAATGAATTTATACTGGCCAACGAGCTTTTGAAGAAAGTTTTGGATACAATTCCCATGCCTATTTTTTGGAAGGACTTGAATTCCAATTTTTTGGGGTGCAATCAGTATTTTGCGGAAGAAGCCGGCAAGAGTTCGCCTGAGCAAATCATAGGAAAGAATGATTATGATACCCCTTCCTCTGAACTAACTGAAAAATATAGAGCTGACGATGCTGAAATCATGAGTACCGGAGTCGGAAAAATAAATATCGAAGAGGTACACATTTATGCGAATGGTAACCAAGGATGGATCAGAACGACAAAAGTCCCACTGCGGGATGTAAAGGGAGAGATTTTTGGGCTTCTTGGCGTTTTTGAAGATATTACTAACAAAAAGCGATCCGAACAAGAATTATACTACGAAAAAGAGCGGCTGAGAATTACATTGCTTTCTCTTAGGGATGCTGTTATTACTACCGACCAATATATGAAAATCACCTTAATCAATCCTGTTGCTGAAGCACTAACCGGCTGGCGTGCAGAAGACGCCCTGGGAAAAGAGGCAAATCTTGTTTTAACCCTTGAAAATGCGCTTACAGGTATGGAGGAAAGAAATCCAATAGAAAAGGTTTTACGTACATTAAAGACAATTGAATTGGATAGCCGTAATATTATAGTCTCAAAACTCGGGGACAAAAGGATTATTGAAGACAGTGCCGCACCTATTTTAGGCAAAGATGGTGATCTCGAAGGCGTTGTAATGGTATTCAGAGATGTTACAGATAGAAAGCTTAAACAGGATGAAATTCTGTATTTAAGTTATCATGACAGTTTGACAACGTTATATAACAGAAGGTACATTGAAGAAAGAATTAGTCAGATTGAAAATCTGGAGAGATACCCGCTTTCGATTATTTTGGGTGATATTAACGGCCTTAAAATGGTTAATGATGTTTTGGGTCATTATGAAGGAGACAGATTCTTAATTGAAGCTTCTAATATTCTGATGGAATCCTGCCGCCAATCCGACGTTGTTGCCAGATGGGGCGGTGATGAATTTATCATTTTACTGCCAAACACAAATGCTGAAGGAGCCGAAATGATATGCGAAAAAATAAATAGAAAATGTGCAGATTTAGCAGACCTGAGTATTAAATTATCAATCTCTTTAGGATATGCGGTTCGAAAAAATGATGAAGAAAAAATTGTAAAAACAATCAGCACAGCCGAAGAAATGATGTACACCCAAAAGATGTTAGATAACCGGAGCTATCGAAACTCTATTTTAGAGTCTTTTAGGAAAACATTATTTGAAAAGAGTCATGAAACAGAAGAACATGCCCATCGATTGATGCAGCTTAGCAAACATATGGGAGAAATCATGAGTCTGCCTCAAATCACGCTGCAGGAATTGGAGTTATTAGCAGTGTTACACGACATCGGAAAAATCGGAATTCCTGATTCAATTTTAAACAAGCCCGGGAAGCTGAATGACGAGGAGTGGACAATTATGAAAAGACATTCAGAGATCGGCAGCAGAATCACACAATCAGTCCCGGAATTTGTTCGTATTTCTGATTATATTCTGTCTCACCATGAACGGTGGGACGGAAAGGGATACCCAAGAGGTCTTAAAGGTGAAGAGATACCCATACAATCAAGAATACTGAGCATCGTAGATTCATACGATGCTATGACAAGTGAACGACCTTATAAAAAAGCAATGACCCATGAAGCAGCAATTCAGGAATTGGTTATAAATGCCGGAAAGCAATTTGATCCTGATTTAGTGCAACTGGTTATTAAAGAAAAGATTTTTGAGTTAGACCGAAGCAAGCTCTCGGATTGACATTCTCTATTTTAACAATCTGTTGCATTCTTTTAATAAAAACAATTATTAGTGCAGGGGCAAAGAGTAGCCAATCAAAAGACAAACATTTTTAAAAAGCTCGGTGTCAGGCACGGAAATGAGCTCATCCGCCTTATGGGAAGCAGACCTTATTGAATATAAATACACTTGAATTTTGAATATAACTGAATTATTATATTATATTGGGTGAGCACCTACCGTCAGTCAGGCTATTCTGATTGCCGGATTTTTGTTTTAAGGAGTGTTTAAATACTATGGGATTTACTATAATTTGGCCGATAGCGCTGATTGTTCTATCCAATGTTTTCTATAATATTTGTTCAAAGGAAACACCCTCTGCAATAGACCCATTCGCATCATTGACAGTTACATATACCATCGGAGCCATGGTGTCTCTGGTGTTGTATTTTACAATCAACAAAGGCGGCAACCTCTTACAAGAATTCAAAAGCATTAATTGGACCAGCTTTGTTTTAGGTTTAGCCATTGTAGGACTTGAGGCAGGCTCAATCTATATGTACAAGGCAGGATGGAATGTCAGCAGCGGGTATATTGTTCACAGTATAATCCTTTCAATCTGCTTAATTTTTATAGGCAGTCTTATTTATAATGAAGCCATCACCGTAACAAAAATTGCAGGAATAGTGATTTGTATGTTTGGATTGTTCCTCATAAATAAATAA
>CAYWXN010000253.1:0-3403 GCA_964462075.1 uncultured Ruminiclostridium sp.
TGTAGGCCTTGGTACCTTCCGGCCTGTTAAGACAGAAAACATTCTGGAACATCATATGCATAAAGAGTCTTATTCTATCGGCCCCGAGACTTGTGACATAATCAATCGAACAAAAGAAATGGGTAAACGTGTTGTTGCCGTTGGTACTACCAGTGTGCGTGTGTTGGAAACCTCCTCTGATGAAAGCGGAAAAGTCTTGCCGGGTAGTGGCCAGACAGATATATTTATATACCCCGGATATGCATTCAAGGTAGTTGATGCGCTGATAACAAATTTTCACCTTCCGGAATCAACATTAATAATGCTGGTTAGTGCCTTGGCCGGGAAGGATAGAATAATGCAGGCTTATGGTGAGGCTATTAAAGAAGAATACCGATTTTTCAGTTTCGGCGATGCTATGCTGATTTTGTAAGTGTTAATTCTAATCTAATTTTAATTGTGGTCCCATTGTTTTATCATATTATTACGGTATACTCAAAATAGTAAAAAACGGAGGCGTTATTGAGTATGAAAAATAGTACAAAATATATTTTAGGGGCCATACTTGTTATAATCGGCATATTAACGATATCCGGGAACATAGGAATACTTAGCTTTTCTTGGCTATTGAATCTCACTTGGCCCACCATGTTTATAGTAATTTCATTCTTCTTCTTTCTTGGTTACCTGTCAAAGAGACCTTATGGAGCAGGTTTATTGGTTCCCGCCGGGATATTATTAACTCTGGGAGTAACATTTCTTTTGGGAGAAATTTTCTCGTACCATTTGATATGGCCGGCTTTTATTGTTGCACCGGCTGTGGGCCTTTTATTACTCTATTTATTTGGTGAAAGAAGCCCCGGTATACTTGTACCTATAGGCATTCTGTTTACCATAGCAGGAACCTGCTTTTTCTCGGAGTTATTGAATCTCTGGGGCGTTTTATGGCCCGGGTTTGTTATAGCTCCGGCTGTAGGGTTGTTTCTCCTTTACATCGCAGGCAACAGAGAGCCGGGCCTTTTGATTCCTATATTTATACTTACGGGAATAGCAGTGGTATTTTTCTCAATAGGTACCATAGGGCTTTTTGGCAGATACTTTAAGTATATTGCCGGCGGAGCGTTGATTCTTGCGGGTATAAGTACCATATTTAAAAAACCTTCGGCACGGAGATATGACGACCAAAACCATTATTAAGATACAAGGGCGGTTATCTGTATACAACAGAAACCGCCCTGCGTGTTTGTTTTGCGCCCGCACTACAATTTCCCATTCGACTAATACAATATTTTATACTTCAGGGCGCTTTCTTTATTAGCTCATTTGTTCATTAATATTTTGTTTCATCATGATGAGATTATACATAGAAATTGAAAATTACAAAATAAGCTAACGGTAGGGTACTTCATTACCCGGTACTTTTGGGTTTTTACTGTTAGGTACCTGATCCAGACGTTTTGCATTCTCGCCGCTTTTTGCCTGCTTTTCGTTCGAGTTAGAAGTTGGGTTATTGCGTGGATTCTTGGCCATAAGCTCACTCCTTTCGTGGTTTTTCCATATTATTGGTATAAGGAGTGAAAAATATACTAAATGCTCAATACTTTACCCATAAACATTATGGTGCCTGTAGTATCATCTGTGATAAGGAAAATAAATGGTCTGTCGGCAATAAAAGTTGTCGGCTCCATAGGAGCTGAGGATGCCACCATTACTACAGTTGCAGCAGCAGCCTCACTGCCTTCCTCATTAACCTCTATTACTGCTTTATGCAAGACATCACTAATATACAGATCTTCTCTCATCCCGCTTATCCCGCTAAAATTAGCATTATTAAAGGCATCTTCCATCCCGAGAGATTTTAGGCTTTCCTTTAGGCTCTTAATACCATATTCAAGCTTGAATTTTGGGAGCTTAAGATCCACTCCGCTCGCATTTTTTAAAGAGCTTTTTATATCATGCCATTGTTCAGGAGTCATATTATTAACAAACTCATTGATATCAACACCCTCATTAGGCAGAATAACGTGCATTGAGGTTTTATCTTTCCCGTATGGAAGCCTGATTGCCTTATAATCTTTTCCTTTGGCGTATTCATAATCACCCTTGCGGGACATCATTTCTACGGTAATAGTTTTACCGTCATAGGAATGAAAATCAGAATCAAAGGTTTTTTTAGAATCAAACGGTTTACTCCATTCGCCTTTAAAATAAATGGCGTTAATAAGATACATAATAATGTCGGGGGCAATGGGGCCTGTAAGCATTTTCTCGATTTTTCCCTTAGTTTCATCCTTGATCCAATTATTAATTGTATCAACTGCAGCAGAGTCCGAAAAATCAAGAGAGCTAACCTCTGCATTAAAGTTCTTTTCATTAGTGGAAATAAACTCCTTGTTGATAAGTTCGCCCTCTCTTATCCAGATAGAGTTGCCAATATTCAGACTTATACTTTTGTCTATATTTTTTAAATTTGAGATTAGTTTTTTGTAGCTGTCGTTTACTAATGCTCTATCAATATCTGTATACCCAAGAGCATTTTCCATACCGGCTTTTGTTTCGCCCTCAGCTCCGTTATAGGTCATGGTTAGAGCGGCGGAGATGCTAAATGGTGAAATAAAAATGTTACCATCTGCATCCTCACTGTTGAGGGCTTTAAATATATCAAATGCGAATTTGCTGCTGCCGTCCAGTACATATTCACTTATATTGGATACATCGTAGGTTACTCCTGTGCTGCAGGCTGTAGAAGTTATTAATAGCGAGATGATCGATATTAGTGCTAATAATCTCTTCATAATACTCCAATTCCTCCTGTAAATGTTATCTTTATACTATGTATAATTTGACGATGTATCACATAAAAAGTTCAGTTTATCACTTCTTACTTCTGAACACTACAAATTCAGTATAATTATCCTCCTCATCCTGTATGGAATCTTTGATAATTTCAAGCCGGTTTAACCGGGCGGCGGTTTCACTTGCTATAGCAGCCGAGCATTTGTCGTTAAGAGCGGCAACGGTAGCGGCGGCAGCAGAGGTTGTGGAATAAGGAATCAGCTTGCACTCGGGCATGGTTGAAAGAAATTTTTTGCATTGTTCCAGAGCTTTTTCGTGAGAATATATTTTGCGAATACTGGAAAGCTCAGTTCCGGCAGGTGCCACAAGCATCTGTTTTATAGGCAGTTTGATGCTGTCAATTATCTCAATGTTTTCATTTTCTAATAGCTCATGAACCTTTTCGACCTTACCGGCCAAGGTATTCTCTACAGGCACCACTCCGATTTCGATTTTATTGCTGAGAACGGCTTCAAAAACATCCTCAAAGTGCTCCAGCCCTGTTAATGCATGTGTGGGATATATCTTTTCCGCAGCCTCATTGGCAAAGGAACCCGGAGTTCCCGCATAGGCAACGGTATGGGGTATA
>CAYWXN010000254.1:0-1102 GCA_964462075.1 uncultured Ruminiclostridium sp.
AAGACAAAAGAACTTGCGGCATTTTTTGCAAAAGGATTTCTTGTATTGATACTGGCTCTTTTGCCGGGTGTTCTGGTCATGGTGAAATTTGATCCATACCTCTTTTTAGGCTCACAATCAAAGCCCTACATCTATATTCCAAATGAGCGGTTCCAGATACCGGGAATGGCTCGTCATGAGGATTATAACCTGGCTGTTTTGGGGACCTCCATGACCGAAAACTTTTCCGATAGTTATTTAAGCGAAAAATTTGATGCAAAAGCCCTCCGCCTTCCTATCAATGCTTCGTACATCACCGAGCAAATCATGGTTCTGGATATAGCAAAAAAATATAAGGATGTAAAAACAGTCCTCTGGGCTATCGACTATCGGACCTTGGATATCAATGTCGGAGATGTTTATGAAAAGAACGTAAAGTTTCCCGCTTATATGTATGACGAGAAGCTGATAAATGACTGGAAATACATTATAAATCACAATAATTTCTTTTTAGCGCTTAAGCAGTACCAAATGAGAAAGACCGGAGAAAATCCCTTTGATTATATGGTTACAGACCGGGAAACACTAAATACCTGGACGTGGAAGGGTACAAACAGAAGCCTTATAATTCAGGATTACAAGGAGATTTACGAAGGTAAAAAGAGCCTCGGAGACAAGATTAACGACCTGCCTCTGGAGGTAACGAAAAACACCATCGATAAGACTCTTATAGAGGCCATAGAACGATACCCGGATACCGAGTTCAAGTTGTTTTTTGCTCCAAAATCAATACTTTGGTTCAAGCTCCTTGACCAGAGGGGGATACTTGAAAAGAAGCTGGACACCCTTACCTATGTGGTGGACAAGGCCTCGAACTATCCAAATGTCGAAATATATAATTTTCAAAATGTCTTTGAGCTAATAGAGAATTTAGACCTTTATTTAGACATAACCCATTTTAATAAAACTGGAAATTATTTTATGGCCGATACCATGGCTGAAAAGCGGCTTCTTACCAATCCTGACAGCTTTAGGGAGGATTGCGCCGAACTTATTGCAAGAGTACGCTCCGATGAAATCAATCGCCTTGCCGAGGAATCACTCAAGTGATATACTTTCACAA
>CAYWXN010000254.1:1202-3401 GCA_964462075.1 uncultured Ruminiclostridium sp.
TCCGATGAAATCAATCGCCTTGCCGAGGAATCACTCAAGTGATATACTTTCACAATAATGACACAAAAGACAACACTGAATAACCGTCAGAAGCACAGTCTGCGTGGAGGCCGTTATGGAGAGCAAAAAACAAAACAGAAAGACCTTAATTTTTTTATTACTGATTTTTATGCTGGCCTTAGGTCTGAGAGCAAGGGTCTTCTCAAATCAGATAGATAATATGAATTTAAGCAATGATCCCAGAAACTACTGGATCACATCCCATCAGATAGTTGATGACGGCATTTACGGCTATGCCTATGACACTCCGTCCGGGGTGCCCAATGCCAGAGTAATGCCCGGTTATCCTCTCTTTCTTGCTGCGGTATATAAGATTTTAGGTGATAAGTTTCTTCAAATCACCGTTGTCAGGCTCTTGCAGGTTGTAATAAGCAGCCTTTCGGTGCTTCTGGGCTTTCTGTTTGTTAAAAAAGCGTTCAAGAATGATTTAGCGGCACTATTAACCGCATTATTCATGGCCATATACCCAACCTATGTGCTTTCTACCGTGATGCTTCTTACTGAGACTCTGGCCCTCTTTACCATGCTTTTATATTTTTGTTTGTCCTTATATGCCTTTGAATCGGGTAAAAAAGTAATTAATTTATTAACCGGAGTGGCTTTTGGTGTGCATTTGATGATAAGGCCGGCTCTGCTGCCCCTTTTCATATTTCCGTTTATTTTTGCGCTGATTAAAGGCAAGAAACAAAAGAGCGTTGATTTTTCTTTTGCCTCTCTTTCCCGGATGTTTTTATTTCAGCTTATTGGATTAGTATTGGTTATGGCCCCCTGGTGGATCAGAAATATTGTTACTCTCGGCTCATTTATTCTTACAGCTGAAGGCTCGGGTAATCCTTTCCTTGCAGGCACCTACCCATATTTTCAGAATTATATGGTAGATGTCACGGATGAAATGCGCGGTAATAATGACTTGCAGATGGCCTATGGCATAAAAAGGCTTATTGAAGGGTTGAAAAACGATTTCTGGCTTTATTTTAAATGGTATACTATAGGTAAGACGGCGCACATATTCAAGGAACCCTACCTGTGCAGATTACTGATGAATTCTGAGATTCCATCGCTGGTTATACATTTTTCAATCATTATACCCGGCGTAGTCGGCAGTATAATTCATGCTGTAAAAAGTATAAAATCCTTCTGGTTCTATTTCTACGGACTTACTATTCTTGGGCTCCAGCTGATGTTTGTCCCGGACCCAAGATTTGCATATTTAATAGTGTTCTTTATAATAGTAGGGGCAGCCCACTTGATAAGCTATATAACAGAATTTATAAAAGGGAGGACAACCCCCCGGCAAATGAATCCATGAAAGGCAATGATGATAAAGAGAACATGAAAACACTGGTGATAATTCCGGCCTACAACGAAAGCGAAAATCTCCCCAAGCTATTTGAGGCATTTAAGGAAACGGATGGGGAATTTGATATTATAGTTATTAACGATTGCTCAAAGGATAATACCGAAGCCGTCTGTATAAGCCACAATACCAAGGTTATTACCTTGCCGGTCAACCTGGGAATCGGAGGAGCTGTTCAAACGGGATATCGCTATGCTCTTTATCATAATTATGACATTGCCATACAAATAGACGGAGACGGCCAGCATGACCCAAAATTTATACCCTATCTTATCAAACGTATTAAGGAAGGGAACCATCTTTGCATAGGCTCACGATTCATTGAAAATGAGGGCTTTCAGTCCTCCAAAATCAGGCGCATCGGGATAAAGTATTTTTCGTGGCTCATTAGGCTTTTAACAGGTACTCTCATAACCGACCCCACATCAGGCTACAGGGCTTGCAGTCGAGAGGCCATCAGAATATTTGCCAATGATTATCCAAAGGATTACCCCGAACCCGAGACAGTGGTCACTGTTCTCAGAAACAAACTTAAGGTAAGCGAAATGCCGGTAATAATGAATGCCAGAGAAGGCGGCACATCTTCTATTACCAGCCTTAAGGGTATATATTATATGATTAAGGTAACTTTAGCAATTATGATAGCGTCCATATCAAAGAAAAGCGTGGTAAAGGAAGATTAATATGAATGTGAGCGGTACCCTAAGAACAATTCTTATAATAGGCTCGGTCTTGTTCTTCGTGTTTATTATTAATATGGTAAGAACAAAGAAGCTGGAGCT
>CAYWXN010000255.1:0-3399 GCA_964462075.1 uncultured Ruminiclostridium sp.
ACTCAGAGAACATGGACCAACCTGATATAGCACAACTTCTTTATGATTAATTTAGATATTGTCTTATTAAAAACTTTAGACTATTGTGCAATTTTAATAATAGTAAGTTAAAAAAAGAGTTGAAAGAAGGCAATTTATATAGTATAATGTAATCGATTACACGAAGGAAGGATAACCTCATGGCTTCTACAATTAAAGATGTTGCAAAAAGAGCAGGAGTATCTACTGCAAGCGTATCCAGAGTCATAAACGGGGATCCGAGAATCAGTAGTAAAACAAAGGAAAAGGTCTTATATAGTATTCGTGAACTGGATTATAAAATAAATAATATAGCCCGTAGCCTTAAAACCAACAAAACCCACACTATTGGATTTATGTGTCCCGAGCTTGCAAACACCTTCTTTATGACTGTTGCTAAAGGTGTCGAAGACGAGTTAAGAAAAGACGGTTATTCGGTAATCATATGCAATTCTAATGAAAGTGTGGAAGAGGAAAAGGAGAGAATTACACTTTTACTGGGAAAATGCGTTGACGGAGTTATAATTATACCTGCGAGTCACGCCGGTGACCATTTTAAAAGACTTACGGACCAAGGTATTCCTGTCGTCCTGGCAGACAGACTGGTAGAAAATTTTTCAACAGATGCTGTTTTAGTAGATAATATTAATGGTAGCTATTCAGTAATAGAGTATTTGATTAATAATGGTTACCGTAGGATAGGTTATATTGGCGGGGATATAAGGCTGACATCTGCAAAGGAACGGGATGAAGGATATAAACGTGCTTTGGTAGATTATTGTATGCCCATAGACCAATCAATTATAAAATATGGTGATTATCATGAAGAAAGCGGATACATTAAAATGCAAGAGCTTTTAAATACTGATAATCCCCCGGAAATAGTTTTTATATCAAATTATTACATGCATTTGGGAGCCACCAGATATTTGATAGAGCATAGGGAAAATAATGAAAAGGCGATACCCATAGCCAGCTTTGACGATATGGAATTAGCCTCACTGCTTGGGTATTGTAGAGTGCTTGTTGGTCAGCCAATGCTAGAAATAGGAAATAAAGCTGCCAACATACTAATTCAACGTATCAATGGCGATACTGATAATACTCCCCAAATTGTTCGCTTAAAGACAAAGTTAATTGTAAAGTAATAAAGTTATGAAATAATTTAGTAAAAACAGGTCCTGTTAAGGAGATTTTATGGTGTAAGCCATGAAAATTACCTTTAAATAATAATGTAAACGATTGCATAAGCAAGGAGGTTTCTTATGGAAAGTAAAGCGAACTTGAAAATGACTGAGCCCAACAACAGGTTTCAGGGTGCCATGCCCAAAATCGGAATTCGTCCCGTTATTGACGCTCGTCGCAGAGGGGTAAGGGAATCCCTGGAAGAACAGACAATGAACATGGCAAAAGCTGCAGCAAAGTTGATTACAGAAAACCTAAGACACTCAAACGGGCTTCCGGTAGAATGTGTAATTTCCGATACATGTATCGGTAGAGTGGCCGAGGCTGCCCGTTGTGCAGAGAAATTTGCCCGGGAAGGTGTTGGAGTATCCATTACGGTTACACCATGCTGGTGCTACGGATCAGAAACCATGGATATGGACCCGTTTACACCCAAGGCTGTTTGGGGGCTTAACGGAACAGAAAGACCCGGAGCGGTATACTTAGCCGCAGTACTTGCAGGACACAACCAGAAGGGGTTGCCGGCATTCGGTATCTACGGTAAAGACGTGCAAGATGCTAATGATACAGTCATCCCTGACGATGTAAAAGAAAAACTATTGAGATTCGCAAAAGCAGGCCTTGCAGTTGCTACTATGAAAGGGAAATCATACCTTTCAATGGGATCGGTATCAATGGGAATAGCCGGTTCAATGGTAAACGAAGATTTCTTCCAAAACTATCTTGGAATGCGCAATGAATACATTGATATGAGCGAGTTCACAAGAAGAATAGAAGAAGAAATTTACGATAAGGAAGAATTTGAAAGAGCATTAAAATGGGTTAAGGAAAACTGCAATGAGGGTGAGGACATAAATGCTCCTGAAGTTCAACAAAACAGAGAGACCAAGGATAAGAATTGGGAGTTTGTTGTTAAGATGGTTCTGATAGCCAGAGATCTTATGATGGGAAATCCCAGACTCGCCGAGCTTGGCTTCGGAGAAGAGGCCTTAGGGCATAATGCCATTGCGTCAGGTTTCCAGGGACAAAGACAATGGAACGATCATTTCCCGAATGGAGACTTCATGGAAGCAATTTTAAACTCCTCTTTTGATTGGAACGGTATTAGGGAAGCATATGTTGTGGCTACCGAAAATGACAATCTAAACGGTGTTGCAATGCTCTTCGGACATCTTCTTGCCGATACTGCCCAGGTTTTTGCCGACGTGCGCACCTACTGGAGTCCGGAAGCTGTTAAACGTGTTACAGGTAAGGAACTTACCGGCCTGGCTAAAAATGGTGTAATTCACCTTATTAACTCAGGAGCTGCTGCATTGGATGGGTCTGGTCAACAGTCAATTGATGGACAGCCTGCAATGAAGCCGTTTTGGGATATTTCATCTGAAGAAGCTCAAAAATGTCTCGATGCAACTACCTGGAAACCGGCGAATGTTGGGTATTTCAGAGGCGGAGGCTATTCTTCATATTTTGTTTCTAAGGGCGGCATGCCGGTAACACTGACCCGGGTTAATCTGATAAAAGGCCTTGGACCGGTTCTTCAGATAGCAGAAGGTTATACCTGCGATTTACCTGAAGATGTGGATGTCATACTTCAGAAACGAACTGATCCTACTTGGCCTACAACATGGTTCGCGCCAAATCTTACCGGAGAAGGATCATTTAAAGATGTATATTCAGTTATGGCAGACTGGGGTGCAAATCATGGAGCTTTCAGCTATGGTCATATCGGTGCTGATTTAATAACCCTTGCTTCTATGCTGAGAATACCTGTATCCATGCACAATGTTCCCGAGGAGAAGATCTATAGACCAAGTGCATGGAAAGCATTCGGAACAAAGGATTTAGAAGGTGCCGATTACAGAGCATGTGATAATTTCGGACCATTGTACGGAAAAAAATAATTGAAGGGTGGTGCAAAAATGTCGGATGCAATCAAAATGTTAGCTATTGACCTTGGAGCCAGCAACGGAAGGGCCATATTGGGAATTTTGGAGAATGAAAGGTTGACTCTTCAAGAGGTGCACAGATTTTCCAATGACCCTGTTATAGTAAACGGAAATTTGTATTGGGACATTCTAAGGCTTTTTCATGAAATAAAGCAAGGAATCTTAAATTGCGTTCGGCTGGGACACCATGATATTCAATCTATAGCTGTCGATACATGGGGGGTCGATTTCGGCCTCCTTGACAGCAAGG
>CAYWXN010000256.1:0-3396 GCA_964462075.1 uncultured Ruminiclostridium sp.
TTAGGCCCGTCTTCGAAGCAGGCAGTACTGACTAGGATACTGCGCCATCCTGATGTTTTACTATTGAGAAGATATTATACACTAAAACCTCTGTTTATGCAAATAATATTGCTACTATTATTCCCAAAGCAGCTCCGGCCAATACTTGTATCGGTGTATGACCCAAAAGCACCTTTAACTCTTTATCAACCCTAATCTCCCGCGAATGGTAAACCAGCTTGTTAAGAACCTCCGCTTGTTTACCTGCCGCTCTTCTAACGCCTGTTGCGTCTGCCATAACAATAAATGATAGTATGGTGGAAATGGCAAATTCACTCGAATTTAATCCATTCTTTATTGCCATTACAGTGGCAAGGCAAACTGATATCGCACTATGCGAGCTTGGCATTCCCCCGGAAGCAACAAACTTTCTGAAGTCAACTTTCTGGTGTTGAATCAAATGACTTATAAATTTAATTAGTTGCGCCAAAAACCATGAAAGAATTGGCAGGGTTATAGCTGTATTGTTAAAAAAGGTTTCCACCTGTGTCAATTCTGCATCTCCCCCGTATACATCCTGATTCATTTATCTCGTTCTGCGATAAAAACCGCAATCTGAGTTAAAAATTCATTATTTTTCATTCCATCCAGTGCATTAACCGCATTTTCAACGGAAGTCTTTAGAAGCTCCTTTGCCTTTCCAATTCCCAATGTACTTACAAAAGTAGATTTATTATTAACAGTATCGCTTCCTGTCGATTTACCTACAATCTTACTATCGCCTTCAAAATCAAGAATATCATCCTTTATTTGGAATGCAATACCGATATTTTCGGCATAAACTTCCAGTTTGGAAGTTATATCTTTTTCCGCATTTAGAATTATTGCCGGTGCTAAAACCGAAGCCATGATTAATGCTCCGGTCTTTTTCTTATGCATTTGACACAATACATCATATGAAATATCGGTCTTCACCGATTCCATATCTATGACCTGTCCGCCAATCATTCCATTGATTCCTGAGGACATCGATATCATATAGGCAGCTTTTAAACGAGAAATATTTTTATCATCATCCTTTATTGCATCTCGCAATATGATTTCAAACGCAAGATTTAATAAACCATCCCCTGCAAGAATGGCCATTGCCTCACCAAACACCTTATGATTGGTCAGTTTACCTCTTCTATAGTCATCATTGTCCATACAGGGAAGGTCATCATGTATCAGCGAATAAGTATGAATCAATTCAATAGCGCCGGCAAAAGGGATAACATCTTTTTTATCGCCGTTGAGTAAATCGCAAACAGCCAAGAATAAAACCGGCCTTATCCTTTTTCCTCCTGCCAATAGACTGTAATTTATAGCTTCATAGATTCTCTTTTCGGGAAATTCATCATCAAAAAGATCTTTCGTTGGCAGAATGCCTTGAAGCCACTCCTCAACTATATTTAAATATTGTTTATACTTGGCAGTAAAATTCATTATTATAAATCATCGGGGTTAAAGTCTTTCTCGATGATCCCATCCTTTCCCTCAACCAAGAGTGTAATCCGTTTTTCAATATCGTCCAGTTTTTTGTTACATAGCCAAACCAGACCAACACCCTTCTCAAAAACTTTTATGGATTCTTCCAAGGGTAGATCTCCGCTTTCCAGCATATCAACAACACTTTCCAATTCCAGAACAGCTTGTTCATATGTAATATCTACTTTCTCTTCATTTTTTGCCATTCTATTTCCCTCCCGCCTTTAAAGCACTTTATCGCAGACAGTACTGAATTTACCATCAGTTATTGTAATAATAAGCTTATCACCGGCTTTTAATTCTTTGACAGACCTTATTAGCTTACCGTCCTCATGTTGAATAACACCGTACCCCCTACTCAATACGGTTAGAGGGCTTAAAGCATTTAATTGTGCCACTATAGTCTTTAATGAGTTCCTGATTCTATCCAAACCGGTTGTTCCCTGAAGGATCAGATTTTTCTCAAGAGTATCTAAACCCTGCCTTTTTTGATTAATAATCTCTAAAGGCTTTTGCAGACTTCTAGCGCTTTGCAGCCTTGATAATCTGTCCCTTTCCTTTTTGAGATTGTATGATAAGTAATTAGAAAGTCGCTTTTCATTTGTAGCCAAAGCTTCTTTTAAAGCCTTTTTTTCAGGTATAACCAGTTCAGCCGCAGCTGAAGGAGTCGGAGCCCTTAAATCGGCTACAAAGTCTGATATTGAAAAATCTGTTTCATGGCCTACCGCAGAGATTATAGGAATCTCAGATTCAGATATGGTTAAGGCAAGAGCTTCGTCATTAAAAGGCCATAAATCTTCAAGAGAACCGCCGCCCCTTGCAATAATTATTACGTCAACATTCTTTTTTAAATTAAAGTATTTGACACCTTTAATCAATTGTGCCGGTGCTTCTGTTCCCTGAACAGCCGAACCATAAACAATTATTCTGGTATTAGGGTATCGCCTGCTCAATACATGAATTATATCCCTGATAACCGCGCCGGTAGGCGATGTGATTACTCCGACAGCTTCGGGCAGCATCGGTATCTTCTTTTTCCGGGCGGTATCAAAAAGGCCTTGAGCCTCCAGTTTTATTTTGAGCTGTTCAAATGCCATATATAAAGCGCCTGTTCCGTCGGGCTGCATAGTATCAACATAAAACTGATATGCGCCTCCCTGAGGATAAACCGACACATAGCCCCTGACTAATACACGCATCCCTTCCTCGGGTCTGAATTTCAACCGGCTGTTTTGTGTTCTGAACATTACACATTTAATCACCGCTCCCTGATCCTTCAGCGAAAAATACATATGACCGGATGTGTGAAATTTATAATTTGAAATCTCTCCGGTTATCCAGACATTAGAAAGCAGCATGTCACTATCAACAAGCTGCTTAATATATGTTGTTAACTCGGTAACGGTCAATGTTCTTTCCATGATTATTCCTCCGAATCAATAACGGTATTATCCTCTAATTCGGCAAATATTTTACCTAAAACGCCGTTTACAAATGTTTTCGATTGTTCGCCGCTATATTTTTTAGCCATTTCAACAGCTTCGTTTATAGATACATTGACCGGAATATCTTTTCTGTATTTTATTTCATATAAGGAAAGTCGCATAATTGCTAAATCCACTTTTGGCATTCTATGAATGGTCCACCCTTTGGCATGAATTGAAATCAGGTTATCCAGTTCTTCCTCATTTTCAATGACACCGTTTACCACGTTAAGAAGATACTCTTTGTCCTGTTTGTCAGTAATCTCCTGTTCTTCAATGAAACGATCAATTTGTTCTTCAATATCGTCCTTCTGTATCTGAACCTGATAAAGCAATTTCATGACATTCTCGCGTGTTTCTCTTCTTCCCAAGGGTTGTCCCTCCATATCCTATCTTCAAAGATCAT
>CAYWXN010000257.1:0-3388 GCA_964462075.1 uncultured Ruminiclostridium sp.
TCCGCAGGCAACCACAAGCAAAAACGCATTGTTATTGAAAAGATCAAGAAACTGCTGAGGGTTCAAAAATCCGCCGCCCCATATAAACATGGCAAGTACGTACATACCAATGAAGGTAAAAACCGTAATTGTCATCAGCAAATTGGTGTTGGAAATAGGCTCCCTGCGTTTCTTTTCCGATACTCCGGTAAATAAACCCCTATCTTTTTTCATATCATTAATTCTCCGTTATTCGTCGGTTTTTCGCACAATTTAATGCATATTTTTAACAATTGGCGAATCAGTTGCAATGAAGTTTATATAATAAATTAGCTTACAGTCTTTAAACACTATTTAAAGAGCCTTCGTTGGAATTATTAGTTTTCGCCGGCTTTTTAAACAGCTTATTACGTAGACTAATGGCGTATTCTTTTACAACCGGTGAACTCATTACAACGATAGCTATAATAACAAGTGCCTTATAGGCTTTCACCGCCGATGAAGGAACCTTCATGGCATAAAGCGTAACTGTCAACGCCTGAATTATGTATGCCCCTAAAACTGAACCGAACAAGCTGAATTTTCCTCCGCTCAAGGCAGTACCTCCTATAGCAACTGCCAAAATAACGTCCATTTCGACGTCCAACAGAAGTGTTTCATGGTTAATAAGTCCAATTCTTGCAACAGTTATACAACCTGCAATAGCAACGCAAACGCCCAGTATTATAAATGCCACTAATTTTATCCATACCGCATTGATTCCGTTTAAATGGGCCGTTCTTTCGTTAATTCCTACCGTTTGTGTATATAACCCAAGATTAGTAAACCTTAAGACAAGCGCAATCAACACAGAGAATGCTATCATTATAAGAATGGGTGTAGGTATAGGTATTCCCGGAATAAAACCTCCGATACTAACTAACAATGGACTTTCAACAGTGGGTGTTGCCCCGCCGTTTATCCAATAAGCTATAGACCGTCCGGCAGAAGCCAGTATTAATGTTGCAATCATAGGCTGAATATTGAATACGGCAACCAATGTTCCATTGAATAAACTAAACAGAACAGAAACGAGACAACTTGCCAGAAATGCAAGAATAATAACCGGTATAGTAATTTCATTTGAGCGCAGCACACTTACAAAAACACTTCCTGCTATTGCAGCCCCTGCAGCTACACTGATATCTTGCCCTCTTGACGATGATGTTACCAATGTCATCCCGATAGCCAAAATAGCAACCGCCGATGCGCCGTTTAATATACTGATTATATTTCCTGAAAGAACGGTGTTCCCCTGGTTGTTTGTTACAATGGCTAAAGAGAAAAATTCAACATCCCTGATTAGATTAAAAACAATCAGCAATAAGAGTGCAAACAACGGGATAAATAATTGAGACCTCGCTATTTTCTTTAAACCGTTAAACATTTTGAACTGCCTCCCCCGCTATCGTTTGCATTATTTTAGCCTGTGTCATGTCCTCTCCCCTGAGCTCACCAACTATATTACGATCGCGCATAACAATAAGCCGCGAACAGGTACGGAGCATCTCCTCTATTTCAGAAGAAATAAATGTAACGCTGACACCATCTTCAGCCAGCTTGAGCACAAGCTTTTGTATTTCTACTTTTGTACCGACATCAATTCCACGAGTCGGTTCGTCTAGAATAAGATACTTCGGATTTGTGAGTAACCAGCGTGCAAGTATTACCTTTTGTTGGTTTCCGCCTGAGAGTGATTTAATGGGCGTATCCATTGAAGCGGTTTTTATACCTAATAATTTTATGTATTCTTCGGCAAAGGCTTCGGCCTCAGATCTGGAAAACGGTCTGAAAAATCCCTTCATTACTTGCAGTGCAAGTATAATGTTTTCACGTACAGATAAATCCTCAACAATACCATCCTGCTTTCTGTCCTCGGGTAAATACCCGATACCAAGTTCCATGGCATCCTTGGGATTTTTTATTTTAACGTCTTTCCCGTCTACCTTTATTCTGCCGCCGGTGATTTTATCAGCAGCAAATATAGCTCGTACGCTTTCGCTACGACCAGAACCAAGTAGCCCGGTAAAACCGTTAACTTCTCCCTTAAAAATTTTGAAGTCAAAAGCATTCGTACACTCTGCACTGGATAACCCAGATGCATTGTAAACCGGTATATCATCAGTATTAACATTTGAAACCTTTTGATTCTGTAGCTCAGAAATCTCGTCAAGAACTTTGCCCATCATCTTCGATATAAGCTCTACCCGCGGCAAATCTTTTATTTCGTATTCTCCTACGAGTTCGCCATTCCTCAAAACGGTTATTTTATCGCATATTTCGTATACCTGATCAAGAAAATGCGTGATAAAAATAATGCCGACACCCCGGGCCTTCAAGTCGCGCATTAGAGAAAAAAGTTTTTCAACCTCTTGTTCGTCCAGTGATGAGGTAGGTTCATCCAGAATAAGTACCTTACAATCCATATCGACGGCACGGGCGATGGCCACCATTTGCTGTACAGCCAGCGAACAAGTGCCAAGCTGCTGAGCAGCTCTTGCTGGTATATTCAGTTTGGTAAGTATCTCTGTAGCCTTCTTTTTCATAGAGCTCCAATTTACCAAACTGTAATCGCCACGCCCAATAAACATATTCTCAGCAACTGTTAGATTAGGACAGAGGGTAATCTCCTGATAAACTGTACTAATACCTAAATTCTGAGCCTCACGAGGCGATTTTATGGAAATTTCTTTGTTAATGCCTTCTATGTGGATTTGACCTGAGTCTTTTGGATATACTCCGGTTAAAACTTTGATTAAGGTTGATTTTCCGGCTCCATTCTCACCCATTAAGGCGTGAATTTCGCCTTTACAAAGAGTAAAATCCACATTTTGTAAGGCGCGAACACCCGGGAATGATTTACATATATTTCTCATTGATAAAATGACGTCATTTTGCATAGTTACCATCCTTAAAGTGTTAGAAGTCTGTTATGACGACCTCACCCGTTACCAAAATCAAAATTTCTAACGGGTCTCCATTGAAACTCGAGGTTTATAAACAATCTATATTTCCCATTCTTTATTGTTGGGAAATTTTTATTCTCGTTTTAATGACCACACCCGTTTCCGAAATCGAAGATTTCGAACGGGCCCCGTGTCGTTGAAACTCGCGGTGAGAATATAACCATACTCGCCACCTCAGAGGTAAGGGAATTCGTAATTCTCGTTATAACGGCGATGTAAGTATGCGGAAACTCCGCATACTTAACATCGCATAGACTTAATTTAACTCCCTTTTAACAGGCGGAGTAATGTTTTTGATTAATCACCAAGTCCGTATGTATCGATATCGGCTTGAGTAATTGTCTTTGCATCAAATCCTTTTTCTTCGTTAATAACCTTCTTCTGTGGAAGTGTCTTACCAGCTT
>CAYWXN010000258.1:0-3378 GCA_964462075.1 uncultured Ruminiclostridium sp.
ATTATACAACTGCATATGACTTAGCTAAAATAACGAGATATGCGCTAAAGAATCCCGATTTTAATGAGATAGTGAAAAAAAGAGAGTACTATTTTAGCGGCAGAGTACTAAAAAGTACTAATGAAATGCTTTCAAATTATAAGGGGGCTGATGGTGTAAAGACAGGGTATACAGGCCTTGCAGGAAGATGCTTGGTAACAAGTGCAACTAAGGAAGATATGAGATTCATTTCTGTTGTTTTATTCTGTGATACGAAAAACTTACGTACTTCCAGCAGTCAAAAAATATTGGATTACTCTTTCAACGAATACGGAAAGGTATTTCTTCTTGAAAAAGGACGTATTGTGGGCTCAGTTAAAGTAAATCGTTCAAAGTCATTACAGGAAGTTATGGTTGCAGTTTCTGAAGACTTGATCGCGGTATTAAAACACTCTCAGAGGGATAAACTTTATACACGCGTTTCGCTGCCCGAGAATGTAATGGCACCGGTAAGACAGGGTAGTGTTATGGGAACGGTTTCGATATTTCAAGGTGATAAAATAATCGCTGAAACCTCTTTAATCTCTATTGAAAGTACAAATAAAATGGATTTATGGGATTATTATCAAAACGTAATAAAGAAGTGGCTTATTATGTTACATTAATTTTTGCAATTTATAATATTAAAACTTGCAAAAACAATTTATATATCATACAATAGGAAAAATGATGTTTTTTGAGCATTACTATATACTTGGAGGTTAAAATGCAGGCTTTTGAAAATTTCAACAAGGATGAACTTATAAATAGGAAAAATAAGATTTTAGAGGAATATGAAAACTATAAAAAAAAAGGGTTAAAACTGGATATGTCGAGAGGAAAACCATGCACTGAGCAGTTGGATCTTTCTAATGGGCTTTTTGATAATGTTCAAAATCTATTTTCGGAAGATGGTACCGATTGTCGTAATTATGGACTTCTTGACGGTATAACAGAAGCAAAAAAGTTGTTTGCCGAGTTATTCGGTGTTAACACAGATGAAATTTTTATAGCCGGCAATTCAAGCCTAAATCTCATGTATGATTTAATGGCCAAAGCTTTTAATCATGGATTGAACGGATTTGAAAAGCCATGGAGTAAGTTGGAAAAAATAAAATTTCTATGTCCATGCCCGGGTTATGACCGCCACTTTGCTATTACTCAGCTATTCGGAGTAGAAATGATTATAGTTCCCATGAACTGTAATGGTCCTGATATTGATATGATAGAGAATCTTGTGTCACAAGATGAAACAATCAAAGGTATGTGGAGTATTCCCATGTACAGCAACCCTTCGGGAATAACATATTCGGATGAAGTAGTAATGAGATTGGCGAACATGAAAACAAAAGCCTCAGACTTCAGAATTTTCTGGGATAATGCATATGGGCTTCATCATCTTTACGATACACCGGATCAGCTAATGAATTTAATTTCGGAATGCCGGAAGGCAGGTAATCCCAATAGAACATACATGTTCGGTTCAACTTCAAAAGTGACCTTCCCGGGAGCCGGAGTTGCATTTATAGCTTCAAGCAATGAAAATATCAACCATCTTAAAAAGCAAATTTCTATACAAACCATTGGTTATGATAAAATAAATATGCTTTTACACACTCGTTTTTTGAAAAACGCCGAAACTGTAAAAGAGTATATGAAGAAGCATGCTGAAATCTTGAGACCGAAATTTGAAGCCGTTAACGAAATACTTGAAAAGCGTCTTTCAGGTAAGGGGATTGCATCATGGAATAAACCGAACGGCGGCTATTTTATCAGCCTTGATGTTTTAAACGGCTGTGCAAAGAGGTCTGTAAGCCTAGCAAAAGAGGCAGGTGTAGTACTGACAAACGCAGGTGCTACTTTTCCGTTAGGAATCGATCCTCAGGATAGTAATATACGAATTGCTCCGACATATCCTCCTTTATCTGAGCTTAGAACGGCGATAGATGTACTGGCTATTAGTGTTGAACTGGCAGCATTAGAATTGACATTAGCTTGATATTAACTTATACGACTCTTATAAAGAGTATTATAGACCGGCATGCTATGCCGGTTTTTCTTTTTATAAATTAAAATTTTAAACCACAATATTTTATTTTTTTATGTCTGGATTTTTTACTTGTTTAGATATATAATTAACAGTACACTAATACTGGACACAAGACAATATAATATGATATGATGTTGTAAACATGTTATGTTAACATAACAATACACTCGGAGGTTGCCCAGGTTGCGAGATATATACGAAAGCCCATTCAACAAACGTTATGCCAGCAAAGAAATGCTGGAAATTTTTTCGCCTCATAAGAAGTTCAAAACATGGAGAACATTATGGATTGCTCTTGCCGAATCTGAAAAGGAACTCGGATTAGATATTACTGATGAACAAATTAATGAGCTTAAGCTTTATAAAGATGATATAAACTATGATTTAGCAGAAAAAATTGAAAAAGAAACACGTCATGATGTTATGTCTCATGTACATGCATATGGTGCTCAGTGTGAAAAAGCAAAAGGTATAATTCATTTGGGCGCCACTTCCTGCTATGTTGGAGATAATACAGATATAATAGTTTATTCTGAGGGCTTAAAGCTAATCAAGAGAAAGATTTTATCTGTTATTACCAAACTTTCAAGATTTGCAGAAAAATATAAGGATATGCCGACATTGGGCTTTACCCATTATCAACCTGCGCAGCTTGTTACTGTAGGTAAGAGAGCTTGCTTATGGATAATGGATCTTTTATTGGATATTGAAGAACTTGATTTTGTTATTGATAATCTGAAGCTCTTAGGAAGCAAAGGTACAACCGGAACTCAGGCAAGCTTTTTAGCACTCTTTAACGGAGATCATGAAAAAGTAAAGAAGCTTGATAGCTTGATCGCCGAAAAGCTAGGCTTTAAAAATGTTATACCGGTATCCGGACAAACCTATTCCAGAAAACAGGATTCCCGTATATTAAATGTATTAAGTGCCATAGCCCAAAGTGCTTACAAATTCAGCAATGATATGAGATTGTTGGCAAATCTTAAGGAAATGGAAGAGCCTTTCGAAAAGAATCAAATTGGTTCATCGGCAATGGCATATAAAAGAAATCCCATGCGTAGTGAGCGAATTTCATCTTTAGCCCGCTATGTTATTGTTGATGCACTTAATCCTGCGATTACAGCATCAACCCAATGGTTTGAAAGAACTCTCGATGACTCTGCTAATAAGCGGATTAGTCTTCCAGAGGCATTTTTAGCTGTAGATTCAATATTAAATATCTATATTAATATTACAGATGGAATTGTTGTATATCCAATGATTATCAGAAAAAGGATACTTGAAGAACTGCCTTTTATGGCTACAGAGAA
>CAYWXN010000259.1:0-3343 GCA_964462075.1 uncultured Ruminiclostridium sp.
TATTATTGAATAGCCTTCACGGCCTACACCGGTATTCATAAAAAGCTCTTGAATATCTTTTAAACGGCACTGAGTTTTGTTTAGATAGTACTCGCTCTCGCCTGAGCGGTACATACGTCGCGACACCGTAACATCTGTAAAGTCAACAGGCAGTACTTTATCGGAATTATCCAAAGTAATAGTTACCGCAGCAAAACCCACAGGTTTGCGGTGCTGAGTACCGGCAAAAATGACATCCTCCATTTTACTGCCGCGTAAGGTTTTGGCACTCTGTTCACCGAGAACCCATCTTACTGCATCCGCAATATTACTTTTGCCGCTGCCGTTGGGACCTACAACAGAAGTTTGTCCCCTATTGAAATGTAATACAATTTTATCTGCAAAGGATTTAAAGCCTTGTATCTCTAAAGCTTTTAGATACAATTCAAAGCACCTCATGTCAATTATAAAGTATAAACATCATTTCACATTGTACCATACTCGGACAAGATAGGACATACTATTAAAAAAATGATATGCTGGCTACTTTCATTTGTTCATTATAGCTGTAGGAACAGGCTAAAAACAGTTTATCCACTAAAATACCAGCCGCTGTTTTAATACTGAATTTTTTATTATCGGTCTCGAGTATTTTTAATGCAATTGTTTTGTTTCCCCTTTGGACTTCTTCAACAACTCTGTCTATATACTCGTCCTGATTTTTTACAGTTAAATTATTATATTTATAATAATTGTACTTTGTCGCTGTACAAGCTTCATATTTACTCTTATCCCATTGATGATCGTGACTGATATCAGAATCGGTAAGGTTAAAATAGTGGTATACTATGCTACTGCTGCTTTTTTCACTCACATGATAAGGATCATCCCAAGTAATGTCAAGATGGTAATATTCCCCGCCTATTCTTACCAAATTCCATGCATGTCCGACACCTTTGGACGTTCCGGTTATTATTTTTGTTTCAACTCCCGAGCGATTTAAAAGTATATTTGCAGCTTCGGCATAACCCTCACAAACTGCGATACCAAGGCACAATGCACCATATGGAGTAAAAGATTCAGCTTTTATTGTATTGCTGTTAACAGCATCCTTATCATATTCACAGTTTTCGATTAGATAATCATGTACTGCAAGCTCCTTTTGGTAATCTGTCATATTTGGTTTTATTATCTGTGATAAGATGCTATTAACCTTAATTTCAAGCTTTTCTCTGTGAGCTTTGATAGTTGCTGAATCCTTGCAGTATTTAATAGTTAAAACACCGCTGGTATTATATTTAATACCGGTGTAGTACATAATTTCCGGATTCTCTCTTATGCATAAGTCAACAATATCGACTATATCAGCAAATTTTTTAGTGTATTCATTTTTCGGTAACACAACACTGGTTTTAGCTGAAAGCATTGTATTTGATATTAAATCATATACTTGTTCATAACCGGCAGGTCTTTTCACTGGGTTGTTCTGGGATAAAGAATTATTATTTTGTATAAGATTCAGTGACGAGGCTGTTTCCATAGCCACTATTCCTGAATTGATAAGATTCTCAATAAGGCTCTCCTCGTTATGGCATACTGCAAATAAAGAGTTATATACCATGCCTATCGCATCGTCCTTAATAAGCTCATGCTTATTGAAATAACCAACATCCGAGGCCTTTAGCCCTCCTTTATCGCATAGAGTTTGGATTGAGTTAATGAAGTCCTTTCGGTTTACAGTATAGCCTAAATGTCGTAAAATCATGGCTGCATAAGATACTCCGTCAAGTTTGCTGGAAGGTCCTAGTGTTGTCGGTGATGTACCAACAACCATCCCGGTTTTTACTGCATATGCCATATAGGGTCTTGCCCATATTGAAATACTAGCTTGATCTGTATACTGCGAAAGTATCTCGTTCATATCTTCCGATGATAAAAGTTTTACTTGGGGACTTTGCCCAAAAAAGTTTAAGAGTAGTGTTATTCCTATCTGACGATCCAGCTTTACCCCAAGATCAGGGTCGAATCTGTCGGAAGAGGCTCCGGCAAATAGTCCCAGAACATAAAGCTGCCATGCTTCAGATTCATATCTGTATGTCGAATCAGCAAAGGCAATTTGTGTCGTTGAGAACAAACAGCATACTATTAGTATTAATGAAAGAATTATCTTTATTTTTTTCATATTACCTACTTTGTCCTACGTTTTAAATTGCTTACATTATACCTTTCCAAGGGTATAGTATACAATAATTGTCATGATATTTTAACATATTTGACCAAATCGACATTTCTCATGTTAATTGTATAGGCTGATAACAATATACCCTAAATTAAAAAAAGGAGCAATCGCTCCTTTTTAGTATTTTATATTCTATCTTCAATTTTAACATAATCAGTACGTTTTCTGATGTTCTTGTATGCGGGTCGGATAATTTTACAGCCGTTCAAATGTTCCTCAATAATATGAGCACACCAGCCTACGATTCTTGACACAGCGAAAATCGGAGTGTTCATTTCCAACGGAATACCTAGCATATCATATACAAAGCCCGAATAAAAGTCGATATTGGCACACATTGGCTTATCGGTATTTCGAAGTTCTCTGAATACCTGAGGTGCAAGTTTTTCAATCTTCGTGTAAAGCTCAAACTCATCGCCTCTTCCAACTTGTTTGGCCAATTTTTCTGCTTGTTCTTTTAATAGTACGCATCTGGGGTCAGAAAGAGTATAAACCGCATGACCCATCCCATATATAAGTCCGGTACGGTCAAAAGCTTCCTTCTTGAATATTTTTATAATGTATTCACGAATCTGTTCATCGCTGCCCCAGTCCTTAACCTCGCTTTTGAACTCCTGCATCATACTGATGACCTTATTATTTGCGCCGCCGTGTTTTGGACCTTTCAGGCTTCCCACGGCCGCAGCTATCGATGAATAGATATCAGTCCCGGAGGATGACACTACATGAGTGGCAAAGGTTGAGTTATTACCACCGCCATGCTCAGCATGCAGAACAAGCGCCAAATCCAACACAGTTGCTTCGAGCTCAGTATACTCTTTTGAAGGTCTCAACAGCATAAGAACGTTCTCGGCTGTACTTAATTCTGAATCCGGATTATGAATATACAGACTCTTGCCGTCCAGATAATGTGCTTTGGCTTGATATCCATATGCAGCCATAACAGGGAACTTGGCAATCAAGTCCATGCTTTGCCTGAGCAGATTCCTGATACTGGTGTCGTCTGCATCTTTATCAAAGGAGTACATAGTTAGAACCAGGCGAGCAATTTTATTCATTACATCTGGACTAGGAGCATTTAAAATATTGGCTCTGACAAAGTCTTCATTTATTTTCCTTCTGGAG
>CAYWXN010000260.1:0-3336 GCA_964462075.1 uncultured Ruminiclostridium sp.
CCCAATATCGACATAATCATAAATTCAAAATTTCCTCCCACCATGAGCGAAAAGCTGAAGGTTAGAAGTATATTTATGGTTATAGCAGACTCTATACCTAAAAAAATCGCAATCAGTACCGGGGCTATAAATATGGGAATAATAAAGTAAGACAAATCAGGTATAAATTCACGAATGGCCCAGGCAAACAAGCTTGTAATCAGTATGGAAACGCATATTAAAAATATAGAATTCCTATCATAATATACTTTTGAATGAAAACTCTTAATATACTGAAAAGCACTTATAAAGAGAAGCATAATAATAACATAAACGGCAATATAAAGGAGATAATCAGGTTTTCCTTCACTGTCTATGTAATTAATTTCTTTCAGAACATCATATTTATCCTCTGTAACCTCATCATCCTTGCTTATTATCCTCTCATCTTTATAGATAATAACAGGATTCTCCTTGATGTAGGTCTCGATATACGTATCTCTCTGGGCCTTCGTAGCCTCTTCGTCAATACGACTGTTGGGTATTATTACCTTTTGAAGAACATCTACTGCAATAGGCTTCAATGCCATGCTCGCATGTCTTTCTCCAATGGTCTCAAGCCCTCTTGATATCTCAATAGCGATATTATCTTCCATCAGTTTCTTCTTTGTCAGTTCGGGAATTATTGATTTTATAACCGTACTCTTAAGGATCTGAAAACTTCCGCCTCCCTGCTCAGCCATCATCGATGTTAATACAGGCTCGTCCAGATCAAAAAGCACATCATATGTCCCTTGCGTATCAATCCCTTGGATTTTCTCATTCAATGTTGGATACTCGGTATCTTTGTTAACATCAGTAATAAGCTTTTCCAGACCTTCAAAATACTCATGCGCACCGTTTAGCATATCACTGTTAGCATTTTCAATATCAATTACAACGGGTGTCAGCTTGGATGCCTTCTCCTCTGCATTTTGTCTTGTTCTCAAAGAATTCTCAATGTCTCTGGGTGCCTGAATATCATATTGGGAGATATCTCCTACCTCCAATTTGTACTTCACAGGAGCCGCTTCATACGCAACTATTGTCGACAATATAAGCCAGGTGATTATAATTACAATCATCCTTTGAAACGAATTGCTTTTAAGTAGCTTAAAAAACTTCAATCCTGTTTTATTCATGTTCTTTTTTGCCATTTACAAGCCCCTGCCTTTCGCGTCGTTTTCATACGCTTTCACAATGCGCTGGACAAGCTCATGCCTTACCACATCTCGCTCGGTTAAATACACAAAGGACAGCCCGTCCACGTTTTTAAGAATTCTCCTAGCCTCGTTAAGACCGGACTTACCACCCGGAAGGTCAATCTGTGTTATGTCACCGGTTATAACCATCCTAGAGCCTATTCCCATTCGTGTAAGAAACATTTTCATCTGCTCCGGTGTCGTATTTTGTGCCTCATCTAAGATAATAAAGGAATCGTCGAGAGTTCTTCCTCGCATATAAGCCAGAGGTGCAACCTCAATAATACCTTTTTCCAAGTTACTCTGATAGGTTTCGGGTCCCATGATTTGATATAGTGCATCATACAAAGGACGTAAGTATGGATCAACCTTATTCTGAAGGTCACCGGGGAGGAATCCTAGGCGTTCCCCGGCTTCTACTGCAGGCCGGGTCAAAATAATACGGCTGACAAGTTTCTTCCTGAATGCCATTACGGCAATGGCGACTGCAAGAAATGTTTTCCCGGTGCCTGCCGGACCGATGCCAAAAACAATGGGATCTTTACGCATAGCCTCTACATATTTTTTCTGTCCCAAGGTTTTTGACTTGATAGGCTTGCCTCTGTAAGTTACACATATCTCATCCAAAAGAATATTGTCATTGCAAATCCGCTCCTCTTCGGTTAGTTCCAAGAGATAGCGTACATTTTGTTCAGTAATGCTGTCCTCAGTTTTAGCTATTACCATTAGCTTTTTCAGGATATCAACGGCAATATCGGCACGGCTCTCAAAGCCGGTTATATGCAATTCATCATTTCTGGCCGTAATTTTTACGTCAAGTCTATCCTCAATCAATTTTATATTCTTATCATTCGCACCGAACAGGTTTAAAGCAACATCCGGTTCCGGTAAAGCTAATAGTCTTTCTACAACTGTATCCAAAGCTTTTTTCGCCTTTCTTCCGATAAGTTTTTACTTAAAATACGGGCACTAAGCCCGCAATGTCTTCCTCGCACTCAAATACTACTTGTATGTAAATTGTATTATTTTCTCCATTATACTGTTTAACTATCTCATCAACAACAATGCAGTCTTCAGGGATCATTTTTCGCAAATCTTCTTTCGCAGTTTCGGCAGACACGGTAAGAGCTTCATCCAATGTTAGATCCACTTGCTTTTCAACTATTTCGTAACTATTTTCAACAGTCAGCCCTATGGGTAATTTCAGGTCAAAAGGGCCTGTGATTGGTTTTTCAACGGTAACGGTCTCAAACATTTCGTATGGCAAATCCCCTCCGGAGATCTTAAGTCTGCTGTCCAGAAATCTTAAAAATGTAGTTTTATGAATCTTTCCGGTTTTAATCCTTTGGGTGTAAACCATTGACAAAGGCAATGAATTTTCATACCATGTTCTGGCAATAATCTTTCCCAGAGCGTGTATGTCATGGGTTCCGAATTCAGGATTCTTACTCTCAAGTTTACCCGATACAAGTACCTGCCCTTTTTTTACTGTTTCTCCTTCCTTTATCAGTGCATTACCCGCATATACCTCCATAGTTTTGACCAAACCGTCTCTTTCGGCCACTATATTGAATGACTCATTATTTTTTATCAAAACCGGGGCCTCTATACTGTCCTTAATGGTTATAAAAAGCTTTACACCCTTTATTTCCACTCCTGCCCATGCTATTCCTTCAACATTGAGCGCTATTTTGGATGCTATATTTTTTGGATTCAGCTTCATTTTAAAGCTGCCTCTTCCTATATTATCCACATTTAATACATTCATAACCTGCGGAATCATTTCCGGCTTACAACCGATTATTTCGATATCCCAAATAATAGACACCGATAGTATTAAGAAGGCAGCAAATATGAGTAATCCCAGTTTAAAGCCCTTTCTTCTTTTAAAGCGATACAGAAAAAAGGGTAATCCACGTTTTTTCTTTATATGGACTCTGCATCCGGATTTTTTTGCCGCCGGCCGCATCAAGCGAAACCCTCGAATACTAGCCTTCATCGAAGCTGAATCCATATCAGCCCTAAATATGTCCCACAAAAGAATCTGGCGCTTTGAACAGATGTTTATAAAGCGTTCTATGCTTTTGCCGGTAACTATAATGATAACATATCCCCT
>CAYWXN010000261.1:0-3298 GCA_964462075.1 uncultured Ruminiclostridium sp.
TCAAACAGGAATTTTTTAGGTGTGGTTGACTTGTGCTAATATCTCCCTATATCGGCAACGAAACCGAATCCGTTATAGATGAAGTGGAGTTAAAAATCCAGGTCAAGCGTCTATATAATAAAATGAAAGCCGTCTTAAAAAAGCGTGAAAAAACTGTACTGGAGCTTCGTTACGGACTTCTTAACGGAACAAGCAAGACACAGCGTGAAATCGCCGGTATGCTCGGGATATCCAGATCATATGTATCACGTATCGAAAAAAAGGCAATAAAAAACTCAGTAAGGAGCTTGAGCCGGAAAGCGGCAGATAAAGTCAAAAGGGACGTGAGGATGACCTCCGTCCCCTTTCTCTATCCCCTTTGATTTTTCACATCTCCACTTTACTTAAAGCAAACTTTTGTTTACATATTATTCTTTTTTATGTATAATATTACCACTCATAATTCCATAGCAAACCGCTTGAAGGAGGGATCCCATGGAAAAAGAACCTGCTCCTGCTTCGGAAGTTTCTCAAAGAGACATTTTCATCGACTATTTGCGTGCTTTCGTCATATTGCTGGTCGTGCTTCTCCATTCAGCACTGGCTTATACATCCTTCAGCACATTCGACTACGAGAACTGGGTAAAATCATCCGCTCCTATCGTCGATACAAACAAGTTTACTCTTTTTGATCCGGTCATCGGGTATCTTGATACCTTTCTGATGCCTCTGATGTTTCTTGTTTCCGGATTTTTTATCATCTCAGGGCTGAAACGTTATGGCGGCGGCAAGTATCTCATACACAGAATAAATCGTCTGGGAGTGCCTTTTATTTTTGCTGTGCTTTTTATCGCACCTGTTTCATTCCTCCCATCCTTCCTTGCTTCCAATACCCAGTCATCGCTGCCATACCTGCTCAGGTTTTACACTTACGACGGCTGGCCGATCGGACCGCCGTGGTTCCTTTGGGTGCTTCTGGCATTTAACGCTGTTATAGTATTGCTTCATAAACTCAAACCTGATTTATTGAAAAGATTCAATAGCGTTCCGAGGATCAGTACGGTCTTTCTCACCGCTTTTCTTGCCTTTTTCCCCTTAAGGCTCATTGCAACCCACCATTTTTGGTTCTCGCTGGGCTTTTTTGATCTTCAGCCCATCCGTACAGGCTTGTATTTTTCTTGTCTGGTGATAGGGATCGCTATTGGTTATTCCGGGACATTACAGCAAACAGAATGGTTAAATAAATGGCCGATATGGCTGCTTATTGGATTAGCTTCATCTGCCCTCTACCTGATCGTCAATGTGAATACAACAAGTTTCTTTTCTGTTCTGATCATAAGCATCACATTCACAGCAGGCAGCATTGGCTCATCTCTGGGACTCTTAGGAGCATTTAAAAAACTGGTGAAGAAACGGAACGTATTTTTTGACAGTCTGAGCGCAAACTCTTTTGGTATATATATCATTCACTATGCTTATACCTTATGGCTGCAGTACTTTTTACTGTCCCTTGACTGGGCGCCAATGGTGAAGCTGACGATAGTGTTTTCAGGATCTGTCCTCCTGAGTTGGGGAACAAGTGAATTGTTCAGACGGATCCCCGTTGCCCGGCGATTCATGCTGGCTGGATAGAAATTCGTGACTCGAAAATAACAACAGGGTACGAAGGTTTTGAACATCGGTCGGCCGTTCGTTGGAAAGTTGGAAGCAATGGTATTTATAACAGCCTCTTTGACGATGATCAAAATCCTCCGTCCCCTGGAGTTTTTTACTTGTCTTCTTCGCCTCTGGCGAGCTTGACATGGGAATCGGCCATCTCGTTGCCGGCTGCCTGGTCACAGGATGTGTTCAAGCGATACTCCTGTCGCCTCTTCTATGGACTCGCATCGTATCCTAGCTGCAACATCGCATGCATCAGCCACCCTAGCAGCATCCGAGCCGTAAACCTCGGTAAATACGACCGTCTCCAGGTTCTGGCTTTTGATTTCTCCGGCGATATACTTTGATTTGATTTCTTTCAATAATTGATCATTCATTTTCCAATGCTCCTCTTAGCTGCATTTTTGATGAAGAAGCGTACTGAGGGTTTGTGCAAATTTGCCTGCCTCCGTGATCTTCTCCAAATCAATACCGGTATCGATCCCCATTCTGTGGAACATCTCAACAAGCACCTCTGTCTGGCAATTCCCTTTTGCGCCGGGAGCATACGGGCATCCGCCCAGACCGCCGGCAGCGCTGTCCATGATAGGAATTTGCTTTTTACCATATGTATGGTAACAGCTCGGTAACCGCATTATCAGCAATACCCAATAAACCATATTTTACGTATACTACTATAGAATTCACATTTATTAACTGAAAAATAGAGGGCATGATTCGCCTCTAAAATTAAATAATAAGCTGAAACCTTTTCAAGACAGGTTTACCCAAGAAAATGGGTATTATTGAATAAACCCGAATTTCATTTACATCCTTACTGGTTTGATTATGAGTAATCATCAAATATTGTTTCCTGTGAATACTCATCTTCATAGGGAATTTGAGATATGTAATCCTGCTGGGTTTTTAGAGGAATATTGTTAATATCAATATTAAGATTATTCGAGAACGGTGTCTTTTGTAACGGCTTATTGTTTTTGGGAGGATCATGACCTGACAACCATCAGGCATTATAGCATTTCCGCAATATACATTAAAACCGCTGTGTTACCATGAGTCCATATTATGTGCGTGAATTTTTTTCATGTCAAACAGGAATTTTTTAGGGATTTTTTAGGTGTGGTTGACTTGTGCTAATATCTCCCTATAATTCTCTTTATGAAACATTGTAAGGCCAAAGACTGCTTAGTCACCTAGTCTTGCTACCATCTGCCTATGCAAATCTGGCGTTCACATAATGCCACAATCAAAGTCGTAATTATATTAGATGTAAGTATTGATATTATTAAGCCCCATTTACTTTTTGCTTCTTTTCTAAGTAAAAAATATACAACGGGAAGCTCAACTATAAGCGTTAAAACCAAATATCCGGTTAATACTATATAATATGGACCCTTATTAAAGGCAGCCAGCAGGTTGAATCCCCCACTCGTAGGGATAAATCTGTATGCTCGAAAAACGTATGGCGCCAAAAATGAAAGTATATTAGCTAAGGCAACTATAATAAATGATTTTTTTATATCAGCCACTTTCCCGACTAAGACAATGGCAGCAGTCTCAATAAGCAAAGTAAAAAACACTGCAAAAGGTAAGACCTTTATAGGACTAACCGTTACCCAATGCCATGATGAGTTAGCATTTGATACAGTAGCAAACATTA
>CAYWXN010000262.1:0-3285 GCA_964462075.1 uncultured Ruminiclostridium sp.
TTGCAGGACTATACTGTATTAGTCTTCTCTTTAGAGATGTACCGGTTGTTGATTAAACACCGAAAGGATCCTTCCGTAAAAGCTCGGAAACACAGTGTTTCCGAGCTCTTATATATTTTATGCGCAGTTATAATCATCTTCATTGATTGATATCTCAATTACCACACAAAGCCCTACCCTGTCTTCAAATTTTATTGACGAAACAATAAGACCCATTACTTCCAGGGCTTGATCAAAATCTCTTTGCATACGGGTTCTTACTATATCGCAGACAATAGTATCCATGCGAAATATGACCCCCTCGTTTATCATTAAAGAGTTCCTTTTGTATATAATTATTATATTGTATTTCCCTACAATATCACATTTTTACTTCAGAATTTTTATTTCGATACGACGATTCTTTTGTCGGCCTTCGGGTGTATTGTTATCTCCAACAGGTCTGTATTCACCGTTACCGGTAGCTGTAAACAGTTCTGGGTCGAGATTTTCGGCCTCAACAAAATACCTTACGACATTAGTGGCTCGCGCCGTGGAAAGTTCCCAGTTTGTTGCGTATCTTTTATTGGTCATAGGGACATTATCGGTGTGCCCCGAAACCATAATCTCATTTTTCATTTCTCTTAGTGACACGGCTAATGAAGATAATACCGTCTTACCTTCATCCACTATGTCAGCACTTCCCGGATCAAAGAATATTTCCTGATCAAGGCGAATCAGAAGAAAATCCTTTTCCTCCACAACCTGAACCTTATCAGAAATTCCCTGTTCCGCTATGGTGTCTCTTATATCATTCTTTGCTTCATCAAACTCTTTACCTTTTAACTTTTCATCGGCATCAACAACCATTTCGTTTGCATCTTCAATGTATTTTTCTTTTCGCTTCGCTTCTGCCTCTTCACTGTCATACTTAGTATAGTCAAAAGTTATTATACTATTGCCGTTGCCGTCAAGAATTGAATCGCTGCCTTTTAAATTAATCATTGTATATGACAAACTTGCGGCAACCTCTGAAAACGTGTTCTGGTCAACAGTAGACATAGAATACAACAGAACGAAAAACACCAACAAGTTGGTAACCAAATCACCGTATGTTGCCATCCATGCCGGTGCACCGACTTCTTCGGACTCCTTTTTTTTCGCCATTTTCTCACCTGTTTTCCTTTATGCTCCGGTTCCTTCTTGTTTCTCCTGTCCTTTCGTCGCTGCTTCATACTGGGCTCTCTGATCAGGCGATAAGAAGGTTTTTAATTTATGTTCCATAAGTCTTGGATTTTCACCCGATTGAATAGAAAGAACACCTTCCATCATCATTTCCCTTAAACGGATTTCCTCTGCACTGTTGCCTCCGAGCTTGCTTATAATCGGAGCACAAACAAAGTTTGCCAAAATGCTTCCATAGAAGGTTGTTACAAGTGCAAGTGCCATAGCGGGTCCTATAGCGGAAGGATCATCGAGTGCTTTTAGAAGATTGATAAGACCCAATAGAGTACCAATCAAACCCCAAGCAGGAAATTGTCCTGCCAGTCCCTTGAAATATGCTTGAGCATTTTGGTGCCTCACAGCCATACTATCTATATCCAACTGCATTGTTGTTTTTACTATTTCAGCCTCTATACCGTCAACTACAAGCTCCATGGCCTTCTTCAAAAAATCATCCTTCAATTCGCTCTGGGCTGATTCCAATGCCAAAAGGCCTTCTCTTCGTGCTTTTTGAGAAAGCTCCACCAGGGTACTTATAGTACTCATCGCCGATGACTTTGGTTCCTTAAATATCAAGGGCAAAACTTTCAGAGCCTTTATAGAATCAACTAGCGGAAACCCAGCCATATTGGCACATACGCCACCACCTATAGTAATAATCATTGATGGCACGTCAATATAACTGGAAACGTCACCACCGCTAAGCATACCATAGGCTACCACTCCTACACCCGCAATTAAACCTATTATTGTTCCAAGATCCATTGCTTCACCCGCTTTTGTATATCTTAATAATTCATCTTATAAAACCCATTAAAGAGCAAAAAATATAAAATGTTATATTTTCAAAGCATATATCGGCATAAATAGTCATTTATTTAATCTTTGTATCAAATAAATAAACTTATTTGATTGCAAAAAAATAGAAATGAGAAGCTTTAAACTTCTCATTTCCGAATTATTTTTACTATATGCTGTTTTTAATTATTTTCTTCTTAGAAGAATTTTTGATTTATTGAAAATATTTTCAGGTGTTAATCCGTACTTTTCAACCAGTTCATATGGCTTACCGGATTCTCCGAATGTATCTTCAAGACCTACCATTTCCATCGGAACAGGATAATTCTTGACCACAACCTCCGATACCGCACTACCTAATCCACCAAGCAAATTATGCTCTTCACAGGTAATTATCGCACCTGTTTCCTTTGCTGCTTTTATTATAATTTCACTGTCTAATGGTTTGATAGTATGAATATCAATAACTCTTGCCAAAATGCCTTCCTGCTTAAGCATCTCTGCTGCTTTCAACGCAGGATCCAGCATAAAACCTGATGCAATTATGGTAAGATCCTTACCATCCTTCAACTGAATTCCTTTACCTATTTCAAATTTGGTATCAGCTTCATAAATAACCGGTACATCCAAACGCCCAAGCCTCAAATAAACGGGGCCGTACATTTGGGCTGCAAGCTTTACCAGAGCGGCTGTAGATACTGCATCAGCCGGAGATATTATAGTCATACCCGGAATTGCGCGCATAAGTGCAATATCTTCCAGCATCTGGTGAGATGCACCGTCCTCACCAATTGTAATTCCTGCATGAGTCGCACCGATTTTTACATTAAGGTGGGGATATCCAATGGAATTTCTTACCGAATCATAAGCTCTTCCCGCAGCGAAAACCGCAAAGGTGCTGGCAAAAACGGTTTTACCGCAAGTTGCCAATCCGGCAGCCACTGCCATCATATTACCTTCTGCTATACCGATATTGAAATGCCTCTCCGGATACTGTTTTTGAAAAAAGTCAGTTTTTGTTGATTTTGAAAGATCCGCATCTAGGACAATTATATTTTCATTTTGCCCGATTTCAGCTAAAGCCTTGCCATAAGCCACACGGGTTGCAATATTTTCTGACATATTAAGTTCCTCCTTACACCATACCGATGATTATTTTTTACAGGCTTTTCAAATAGTCATTCAACTCAGCCAGAGCTTGATCAGCCTGCTCCTTTTTCGGAGCACTGCCATGCCATGAAGCCTGATTTTCCATATATGAGACGCCTTTGCCTTTAATTGAAT
>CAYWXN010000263.1:0-3257 GCA_964462075.1 uncultured Ruminiclostridium sp.
TTCGTAAAAAAAAGTATTAGTACTTACTGTCAAGAATAAAACATTATGTATTATTACAGATATTCTTCTAAAATGAAATTACCATTGACAAATATTACACTTGGTGGTAAGCTATTTACAATTTAATACAGTAAACCGTTGAAGCGGAGATAACGGTGATGATGCTCCTACAGAGAGCCTGAGTAGTTGAGAGTCAGACGGAAAACAAGTCATCAAATGGACCGCTGAGGGTACAGTGAAATTATAGTTTTTGACTGTAAAAGTATTCTGTAACGTGTTGGCATACGTCAGTTGCCGGGGATATGTTGGTATCCTGCTAAGCGCACGGTTTTAATGCCGTGAATCAAGGTGGCACCACGGATAGTATTATTCGTCCTTGACGGAATTTTAGATTCTGTCAAGGATTTTTTTGTCTCTTGGCAGGAAGGGAGGCAAAATATTATATGTTTTATCCTACACTTGAAGAAATTAGAACAGTGGCAGAAAGCAACAGCTATAGGATAGCACCTATCAGTATGGAAATTCTCTCCGATATCAAAACGCCTATTGAGGTTATGAGGATATTGAAAAATATATCTTCTCACTGCTACATGTTGGAGTCGGTTTCTGATAATGAAAAATGGGGGCGATATACCTTTTTGGGTTATGACCCCAAAATGGAGATTTCTTGTGTCAATGGTGAAATGAAGGTTGGTACGCTTATATTTGAAACAGCAGATCCAAGGAAATATATACAACAGATACTCGAAAATCACAAAAGTGTCAGATTTGAAGGACTTCCAACCTTCACCGGTGGATTGGTGGGCTATTTCTCCTATGATTATTTAAAGTATGAGGAGCCAGCGCTTAATTTAAATGCCGAAGACTCAGAGGGATTTAAGGATGTTGATCTAATGCTATTTGATAAGGTTATAGCCTTTGATAATTTTAGACAGAAAATCTTCCTTATTGTTAACATTTCTCTTGATAATTACGCGACTGAATATAATCGTGCGATTATGGAGCTTCGGCAGATGGCCGAGCTCATCCGCTGTGATCAGCCAAAGGCAGATATTCCGGGAAGATTGAAATCTGATATTACAGAACTGTTTAACATGGAAACATATTGCAAAATGGTCGAACAAGCCAAGCACCACATAAAAGAAGGGGATATTTTTCAGATTGTTCTTTCAAACCGATTGGAAGCTCTTTACGAAGGCTCACTGTTAAATGCATACCGAATTCTGCGTACCATTAATCCATCACCGTATATGTTCTATTTCTCAAGCTCAGACATGGAGGTTGCAGGAGCTTCGCCCGAAACTTTAGTCAAGCTGGAAAATGGTGTTTTACATACCTTCCCACTGGCAGGTACCCGACCTAGAGGAAGAACAGAGGAAGAAGATATAAAGCTGGAGAAAGAGCTTCTTGCTGATCCTAAGGAGCTTGCAGAGCATAATATGCTAGTGGATCTCGGACGTAATGATATCGGGAAAATCAGCAAATTCGGAAGTGTTGTTGTTGAAAAATACCATTCTGTAGAGCGATATTCTCATGATATGCATATAGGCTCGACGGTTCGCGGCGAAATTGCAGAGGGTAAAAACGCACTTGATGCAATTGACGCAATATTGCCTGCCGGGACTCTTTCCGGTGCCCCAAAAATCAAAGCCTGCCAGCTAATAAATGACATTGAGAACAACAAACGTGGAATCTACGGCGGAGCTATCGGATATCTTGATTTTACCGGAAATCTGGATACATGTATTGCGATCAGAATAGCTTATAAGAAAAACGGAAAAGTCTTTGTTCGAAGCGGCGCAGGAATAGTGGCAGACTCGGTTCCGGAAACAGAATATCAGGAGTGCATAAATAAAGCTGCGGCCGTTGTAAAAGCTCTTAAGATGGCAGAGGAGGAGCTTATATGATTCTATTGATAGACAATTATGATAGCTTTTCATATAACCTATACCAGCTTATTGGTTCCATAAATCCGGATATAAAGGTTATCCGAAATGATGCGATGACAATCGAGGAAATCCAGGCTCTTTCACCGGAGGCAATTATTCTTTCTCCCGGCCCCGGAAAGCCGGAAGATGCAGGGATTTGTATTGAAGTGGTAAAGAAGCTTGGAGACCGTATCCCGATGTTGGGCGTGTGTTTGGGCCATCAGGCCATTTGTACAGCCTTTGGAGCCACGGTATCTTATGCCAAAACTCTGATGCATGGAAAGCAATCCCAAACAAAGCTTGATACAAAATGTAAATTATTTAAAGCTTGTCCGGAACAAATCCCCACTGCCAGATATCATTCACTTTCAGTGATAGAGGATACTCTTCCAAAGGAGCTGTTGATTACTGCTAAGGCGGATGATGGAGAAATTATGTCGGTGCACCACTCCAAATATAGAGTATATGGAGTTCAATTTCATCCCGAGTCCATAATGACCCCGGACGGAAAACAAATACTTAAAAATTTTTTGGATATAGCAAAGGAGAGTAAAAAATGATTAAGGAAGCAATTGTTAAAATCGTTGATAAGCAGGATTTGAGCTATGATGAGGCATACAATGTCATTAATGAAATTATGAGCGGAAAGACAACTCAGGTGCAGAATGCCGCATTCCTAGCAGCTCTTTCTACAAAAAGTACAAAAGCGGAGACCATTGATGAGATTTCGGGATGTGCTGCTGCCATGCGTGACCATGCGATAAAGGTCGAGCATGATATGGAGGTACTTGAAATTGTTGGAACCGGTGGTGATGGTGCACAAAGCTTTAACATTTCCACAACATCTGCTTTTGTTGCTGCTGCTGCCGGGGTTAAAGTGGCAAAGCATGGGAATCGCGCAGCCTCTTCAAAATGCGGAACAGCTGATTGTCTTGAAACTTTGGGTGTTAATTTGGATCAACCTCCTCAAAAATGCGTTGAACTTCTAAAAAGTGTGGGGATATGCTTTTTCTTCGCACAAAAGTATCATACATCTATGAAATATGTAGGCTCAATCCGCAAAGAACTTGGTATTCGTACAGTTTTTAACATTCTGGGACCACTAACAAACCCGGCATCTCCGTCTATGCAGTTATTGGGGGTCTATGATGAGTCTTTGGTAGAGCCGTTGGCACGAGTTTTATACAGCCTTGGTGTGAAGCGTGGTATGGTGGTTTATGGGCAGGATAAGCTAGACGAGATTTCTATGAGCTCCCCCACTACTGTTTGCGAACTCAAAGAAGGAGTATATAAAAAATATGTAATTTGCCCCGAAGATTTCGGTTTTGA
>CAYWXN010000264.1:0-3252 GCA_964462075.1 uncultured Ruminiclostridium sp.
CGGACTTTTACCTTCAAGTCCGTAAACAAAAGCAAGTACTTCGGCAACTGCTTTATATAACTCGGGAGGTACTGCTTGGCCTATATCAACTGTTTTGTACAGCGCTTGCGCCAGGGCTACATTTTCCATGGTATATATTTTGTTCTCTTTTGCAACTTCTTTAATACGCTTAGCCATAAAATCCACACCCTTTGCCAAAACATATGGTGCGGCCATTTTATTAGGGTCGTATTTAATTGCCACTGCATAATGGGTAGGGTTTGTGATTACCACATCGGCTTGAGGCACATCTTTAAGCATACGGCGCATGGAAATTTCCCTTTGTTTCTGCTTAATTCTGGACTTGATCTCAGGGTTTCCTTCCATCTGCTTATATTCTTCTTTTATTTCCTGCTTACTCATGCGAATATCCTTTTCATATTTTCGCCACTGGAAGAAATAATCTGCCGCTGAAATTATTAAAAGAGTAAAGCATATTTTAATTGCTATACTAAGAGCCGTATCAACCAGGTAGGCTGCAATAGATACAACAGAAAGATCCATAAGCTTCATCATATTAATAAACTCGTTTTGTATTGAACTCCATGCTACCCATCCGACCAAAATAACCTTAACAATTGATTTAATTAGCTCAAACAGAGATCTGGATGAGAATATTTTTTTTAGTCCGTTTATTGGGTTAAGATTCGAGAATTTTGGTTTTAGCGCTTCGGTTGTAAACAGAAATCCAATTTGAACATAAGTAGATAATACTCCGACTAAAATGGCTGCTATAAAAAACGGCGCCACCATTTTTACCATTTCAAGAGTTACAAAGGTTACCAATCTCATAATTTCATTGGGGTCTTGCAAGTTATATTCGGAAGTTTGTGTCAAAAACATATTAAAAATGGTACTGCAACCTACATAGATGCTTCTGCCGAATATTCTGAAACAAATAAACATTATCAATAGAATCAGGTTTGTAGGCAACTCTTTGCTCTGCATAACCTGACCCTTTTTTCTTAAGTCCTGACGCTTTTTAGGTGTTGCCTTTTCTGTTTTGTCTGAGGTATCAGCAAAGAGCTGAAGGTTAATATTAATCATGAGCCTTTCGCCTGTCTCAACAATTTATATATCTCCTCGTAGGTCCCTTGGATAATAACATTTACAATCCCCTTGAAAGCACCGATTGTAATAAAAATTATTATGAGCCCGAGAATAATTTTAATGGGCATACCCAGCATGAACACATTCATTTGAGGCATGCTTTTAGAAATAATGCCCAGTGAGAGGTCGGTTATTAAAATCGAAACCGTAATAGGAGCAGCTATTTTAAAACCCAATTCAAAAACACTGGTAAACAGCTTGAAGGTTTGTTCTATAACAGCACCTCCAAATATGGCTTCGCCTATGGGAAGAATGTCGTAGCTGTCAACAATTGCCTGAATCAAAAGATGATGAGAATCCGTAATAAGCATCATTACGGTTGCAATTATAACATAAAAGTCTGCTGTGATAGGAATTTGGACATTTGTAATAGGATCAAACATAGAAACCATACCGAAACCTATACGCATATCAATTAACTGGCCTGCAATATAAATGCTTGAAAAAAGCATATATGAGATAAATCCCATCATGAGCCCTATCAGAAGTTCCTTAGCAATAAGGATAACATAAGCCGTCAAAGATACATATTGTGTAAGGTCGGGCATAGTTATCGAATTTGCCGTGATAACCGAAAAAATAAAGCAAAAACCTATCTTGAAATAATTCGGGATATTCCTTCTGCCAAAAATGGGGGATAAGAAAAACATGCCTGTAATGCGAACCAATACAAGCAAAAAGATAGTCCATATATTCTGAAACATATCAAAGGGTATGGTGGTCATGGCTACCCCCTTGTATTAAAATCCTTCACATCCCGATAAACCGCAGCATACTTTCATACATTCTTAAGGTAAATTCTTTCATGGTTGTGAGCATCCAAGAACCTAGAAGCAGCAGTGCTATTAACATAGCCAGTATTTTGGGAACAAAGTGCAAAGATTGCTCCTGTATCTGGGTAGTTGCCTGGAATATACTTACAATTAGCCCTACTACCAAACCAATCAGTAGGACCGGTGAACCGATCTTTATAACAGTTAATATAGCGTCTCTGGCCACGTCCAGCAGGTATTGCTCCAAATTTATCCCTCACTTCGCGCCGCTATCGCACAAAAGATTTAATAATGGTTTCGGTCAAAAGGTTCCACCCGTCTACCAGAATAAACAGTAATATTTTAAATGGCATGGATATCATCACAGGGGGCAGCATCATCATACCCATTGACATCAGAGTACTGGCTACCACCATATCAATTACCAAAAAAGGTATGTATAGCATAAAACCCATACGGAACGCAGTGTCCAGCTCGCTTATCATAAAGGCGGGTGTCACTACTGTCAGAGGTAAATCGGTCAATTTCTCGGGAGGCTCCGCCCCTGCTATACCGGCGAACAAAGCCAAGTCTTTATCCCTTGTATACTTTAGCATATTAGCCTTTATAATGTCCCCGGAGGTATCAATAGCCTCTTCTATTGTAATCTGATTCTCGGTAAAAGGTACAAGCGCATTTTGATTAATATCGTTCATCACAGGGGCCATTATAAAAAACGTTAAAAATAGGGCAAGCCCTATAACCACCTGATTAGGCGGTGTCTGTTGCGTGCCCATAGAATTTCTCAAAAAAGAAAGAACAATAATTATACGGGTAAAAGAAGTCATCATTATGAGAATTGAGGGTAATACCGATAATACCGTTAGGACTAATAGTAGCTTTATACTTGCGCTGATTTCCGCGGGTTCATCAGTAGAATTAATAGTAATTCCATTATCTGAGATGGAAATCCCCGGTGCGGCAAAGGCAACGGTGCTTAGCAAAGCAAAACATAGCAGAGTCAATATTAGACATATTACTACTTTTTTCTTTTGCATAATTTATTCCCTTTAGTGATTATTGTTATTAATTCTCTTTAGTCTCTTAATGCCCCCCAGAATTCCTGTTTCTTCAGGCTCTTTTGCTTCCACTCCTTCACCTGAGTCCTTGTTTTTTTTATCACTCAATCCGGAATAGGTGTCAAAGATTCTTCTGAAATCAAAAACATTCGCTGTTGTCGCTTCATTTTCAACTGAATCCTCGGTTTGAATTTCCGTATCAATTTCCGAAACAAGTTCCAGCCCTTTTTTGCTCGAAAAAAAAAGAAAATACTTTTTCCCTACAATAATAA
>CAYWXN010000265.1:0-3232 GCA_964462075.1 uncultured Ruminiclostridium sp.
GATAATCCATTAGCTGTGGAAAATACTGAAGTCCTATCTCATCCTTGTGTAAGTCTATATTGATAATGGCTGAAAAAATAGCCATAATGATGTCAGGACTGATATCGCTGCGCATTTTTCCATCAGTCTGCCATTTTGCAACAATTTCTATAAAAAAATCATATAAGAAATTAATCTGCTCCATTCCATTGTCTTCGCGGAAACGTTGTTCAATTTTACTGAAAACATCTCTGTTATACCATTCTCGGAGTATGGGGTTTTCACTGATGCCTTTATAGTTAAAGTATAAAATTTGTTTTGTTACATCGACAGGATTACCTTCCAGATTAACACTTTCCAACATTCTTTTTTTTAGTTTCGAGTTCTCATCTAGAAAGATTTCCATGAAAAGTTTGTCTTTTGAAGTATAGTAATTATAAAACGTCCCTGCCGCAATACCGGCCATATTTGTAATATCGGTTACGTTAGTATCTTTGTACCCTTTAGAGCTGAATATCTCCTTACCACACTTAAATATCTCTTCTTTTTTATCTATTATATCGCTCATCTCCCTTATTTTATGGTCTGCATATTTCCAGCGAATTTTCGCCCAAGAAAATCGAAGAAATACCCTGCGGTTTTTTTAATAATACCCAGTGAAGTGTTATAATAATAGTCAGATTCAAACCAGCCCTTTTCTTTATAGTAATAATAATCTTTAAGTCCCAGTTTCTCAAAATGCTTTAGGCTTGTTCGTGTCATACGAAATAACATTAGCCTGAAAAATGAGGGTGCTGGCTGCTTTTGCCGTATCAAGCCTTTATAAAACCTTTCTGCAGTCTTCTTCATTTCCTGGTTCATTTTTATCTTCTGATTTTCGGTCATTGGATCAAGTGTTGATAAAAAGCTTCCTTTTGTAACTTTAAAGCCCAAGTTCACTGCCGAAGTCAAAAGATATTTGACAATTTCTTTTCCGCCGAAAAAACCTTGTGTAACAATTGCCGTACAAGTTTTACTGAAAAATCTCGGACGATGAAATACATATGCTAAGCGGTCTATGAAATTCTTCATACGTGCTGAAACATGAAACGCATAATTCGGAGTTGCTAAAATGATGCCATCTGACTGTTCCATTTCATTTAACAGTTTATCTCTGTCATCTTTTAAAGGACAATATTCCTCACCTTTGTCAAAACAAACCTTACATCCCCGACAGAAATCAAGGCTATAGTCGCTTAAAAATACGTATCTAAAATCTATTTCTTCAAACTGATTAAGATTTTGCTCAAATTCTTGAACCGCCTGATAGGTGGCCTTTTTCTGTGCACTTCCGATAATAGCAATAACTTTTTTAATAATAAATCACTCTTTCTCGTGCCAATTAATATGGGTGAATGAATATTAATTTATTCATTCACCCATATTGTAATATACTATAAGATTATAATCAAGTGTTTTCTTGGAATTTTATATAGTTCTTATGATTTGATTTTTTTTTAATCAAGGCAATCACAATGCTGTTATCTCTCATATCTTCTTTGTAAATTAAGAGCATTTCCTTGATTTTATTGAGCTCTTCGATTTTACATTCTATTTAAAGGATCTTTGCATCAAAGATTTCATCGCCGTGGAATAACACCTAATTGTTGTAATATCTCATATGTGTCAAAGCTTATTCCGTTCCAAATAAGTAATATCCCGTGCATCATACTTTAATCTGCAAGTTCTGTCTTACCGGTTAGAATATCTTTCTGAACTATATTCAAAAACTTTTCAGGTTCTTCAAACATAGGGCTGTGAGCCGAATTATGAAACAAATAAAAGCCTTTTACCGGAGCGTTAAGCTGCTCAGAATAATCCTTAGCCATAGCATGATTTACGGTATAATCATATACGCCTGACATGAAATAAACAGGTAAATCAAGCTTTGTTACGATTCCACTTAAATCATTTACATGAAATTCATCTCTAAGCGTACTGTGACCGGAATAAATTTTACCTCGCCATAAATTAATTTTCTCAGTAAGTGTGTATTCCTTGCAGCCTAATGAAGTGAAAAATATTCCTGTTATAACTGTTTTCATATCATGCGTTGTTCCAATTCCTGCTTTGTGCATAACACTGTCTCTGATTTTATGATATCCGTCTGAATCGTACGGCGTGGATTCAAGCTGTTTAATTGTTTTATCATCGCCGGAATCCTTATAGTAATTCAACATATATTCATAAGCAAGCTTTTCACTTTCACATATATTTACGACCTGCCCAACTCCAATATATGCATCATAAAGCTTGGGAGCCTTATGCACTGCTTGTATTCCTATATATGTACCCCATGAATGAGCCATAAGATAAATTTTATCCTGCCCGAAACGTTCCCGCAGATAATTGGTTACGTCTATCGTATCATCAACAAATTGTTCCGTTGTCATTGTATCAGCGTCTAGATCACTGCTGTATGACAGGCCTGCTCCGCGCTGATCCCACCATACAACGGTAAAATACTCTTCCAAATCTGTGGGGTACTTGTCATTAAGCCAATACTCAGGCATACCGGGTCCCCCATGTACAAAAAGTAATACCGGATTTGATATATTCTTAGTTTTGATAATCATTCCCATTTTGACGCCGTTGATTTCTGTAAAAGTTTTTTCACTAAGACTATTTTCTATCACTTCTCCGCTTTCATCTGTAAACTGTTTGATTTTTCCCGGGCTCAAAACAAGTAAAAAAATAAAAACAGCAAGGATGAAAAAGAGTATTGCCGTAGCTATTATAATCATAACGTTCTTTACTTTCCTTAAAATTGGATTACTGGTTGATTTTTTGATAAGCGACACCTCTCAATTATCTCTATTCCATATATTATCTTCAATTTTTGACTCCCATTTTTATCATAGTAAACATTTTGATCTTAGTTTAAGTATACCTCAGCGTCAAAATGTTTTCTTCTTTTCTGTAAAATGCATTTTATTCCGCATAAAATCTTTATATTAAAAAGTGGACAACCATACACAACTAATCAAATATCATCTATAATAGTAGTTGTACCCGAGATTGTATCCGCCACAAGCAGCTATTTCTCACAATTTAACATACATTTTGTATATGTGGTAGCTAATAATAATTATCAAGGAGATATAATGCTATGAACAAGCCCGACATGAAAATGCAAACTATCGACGACATTGGTTCTTTCACCATCCAGCATATTTTTCGCAATTCGGTTGAGAAATTTCCCACACAACCTGCG
>CAYWXN010000266.1:0-3204 GCA_964462075.1 uncultured Ruminiclostridium sp.
GCCAATAGCCTTTGCCCATTTGTCATATCCGGCTGCGGTATTGACAACAAAAACAATATTTTTAGAACCATTCTGCGCAAGAATTGGTAAAACGCTATCCACCTGCGTCCGCTGCATTGCAACAATTACGTAGTCGTATAAATCGTCTGATGTAAGATTTTCAATAACTTTCACGGTAATTTGCTCAGCCTTTTTACCGTGTAATTCCAACACAACCCCGTTCTGTCTCAGTTCCTCAAGGCGTTTACCGCGCGCCAGAACCGTAACATCCTCCCCCGATGCTGCAAGCTTACCCGCAAAAATACTGCCTATTACACCGGCTCCATAAATCAATATACGTATTGTCAGCGCCTCCCTTCAAAACCCTTTTTGGGAGATCTTTTTCCTATATCAGGCGTTAAGGGTATGATTTCATTCAGCTTTTCTTTGGAACACTTTCTGAAATTATTCCAAAATGTTTTGCCATACTTTTTAATTAATACTTTACGACTTCGCAGCATGGTTAATGAATAGATTTCTTTTATCATTTACTGCTTCCTCCTGTAAATGTATTTTATAAGCTTAACAATTTCATACCAAAACACTGCTGCCGCAGCTATGCCAATTGATGTAAAAAGCTGCCCTGTTGTGAGCGGTGCAAGCTTCAGAAAACCTGAGAGCGGCGTATAAAGAATAATTCCCAGCATAAGCAGCGTTCCGATATTGACAGCCCACATAACCCAATCCTTTGAAAGACGGGCAATGGATTGTATTGCGAAATCATGGTCGGAACTGTTCACCTGAACAAGGAATAAATTTGATAGCATGATAATAGTCAGCCCCGTTGCACGTGCAACAGGTGCGTTAGCCGGATTACCGGCGAGAACGGTATAATATATACCGAAAGAGGCAGCAAAAATGATAAGTCCTTGAATAACGCTTTTTAACAATGTACGCATATTCAAAAGCTTTTCCTTCGGATCTCGAGGCTTGCGCGTCATTATGTCCGTTTCAGCCGGTTGGCGTTCCAATATGACCGAGCAGGTAGGGTCGATTAGAAGTTCAAGCAAAACAACGTGCAAAGGTAGAAGCATCAGCGCAATCGGCGCAGCTCCGAGCATAGGGGCCAGCAGTGATGCAAACGCTATCGGGATATGTATGGTAAACACATAGCCCACTGCTTTTCGGATATTATCATAAATCCTTCTGCCATCTTTTATTGTTTCAACAATAGTCGTAAAGTTATCGTCCATCAAAATGAGATCAGCGGCCTCTCTTGAAACCTCGCTTCCCCTTTTGCCCATGGCAATGCCGATGTCGGCATATTTTAGAGCCGGTGCATCATTTACACCATCACCGGTCATTGCTACAATTTCACCGTTTTCTTTAAATGCTTTAACAATCCGCATTTTATGCTCCGGAACAACGCGTGAGAAAATGGTTACCTTCTTGACCGCTTCTCTCAATTCATCATCGGTCATCTCATTAAGCATGTCTCCTGTAATTATGTTATCGCTGTGTTCCATTCCTATTTTTTTTGCAATGGAAGAAGCGGTTATTCCATTGTCACCGGTAATCATCACTACTCGAATTCCAGCCTTTCGGCATGCTGCAATGTCAAATTTTACGCTCTCACGAGGAGGATCGGCTAAAGCAATCAGGCCGCAGAGATTCAGGCTGCATTCGGTTATGTTGGATGGAATTTCATCGGCCGATGCCGGTGTTGCGGAGGCTACCGCAATAACCCGAAGCCCTTTTTTGGATAATTCGATAATCTTGTGGTCAACAATTTCCCTGTCCTTTTCAGTCAGATTACATATGGTTAATATCCGCTCGGGGGAACCCTTAGCGGCAATGATAATCCCGCCGTTTCTGCACCAAACATGCCCCATCATTTTTTGTTCGTTGGTAAAGGCATATTCACTGATTAACTCACCATTAAAGAGGTGTTCCTTTGATATTCCATGGATGTCGCAATAATCAAGCATCGCTCTTTCCATGGGGTCATAGGCATCGGTTTCGCAACCAAGCCCCATTGTTTCGATAAGGGTATGCTCATCACCGTCCGGTGCCCATGTCTCCTGAACTGTCATCCGGTTCATGGTAATGGTTCCGGTTTTGTCTACACATAATACAGATACAGAGCCTAAAGTTTCTACAGACGGTAGCTTGCGTACAAGAGATTGTTTCTTTGCCAGCCTCCACGCACCCATAGAGAGAAATACTGTTAAAATAACAGGGAATTCTTCAGGTATCATAGCCATAGCAAGAGTAACACCGGACAGTATGCTTTCAATCAAACGCTCTCCCGGTGCATGATCAGATATATTGAAGTAAGTAATCGCACCTACTAAAACAAATAAGATTCCTGCAATTACCGCACTTGTCTTAACCAGCTTGCCGGTTTGCTTTTGTAAAGGTGTTGGCTCATCCGGTGCCGATGCCACGTTCATACCTATTTTACCGTATTCGGTTTCAGAACCGATTTTATTGACAGATACGAGCCCGGTGCCTTGTATAACAAGTGTGCCCGCATAGCAGTAATCCTTACGCCAGTAATCATCGGAAGCCTCAACATTCTCTGTAATTACCTTCCACACACCTTCTGCCTCACCTGTAAGTGACGATTCATCTACACAAAGATCATTACACTTGACCAATATACCATCAGCAGGGATCTTTATGCCTTCATGAATCATCATTAGATCGCCGGGCACAAGGTCAATGCTTGCTATCATTGTTTCCTTACCATCCCTTATTACCGTGATATGAGGTGCCGATAAATCCTTAAGAGCATCCAGGGTTTTGTCGGTTTTCCATTCCTGAAAAACATCAATGCTGATAACACCAATAACAAAAATCAGCATTATCGCACCATCTCTTGGCTCACCCAGGATAAAATAAATGACTGCAGCTACTATCAGCAAAAGAAACATTGGCTCACAGATAATGTGAAGAACCTTTTTAAAGAAGCTCTCCTTTTTTTGTGATGTCAGTTCGTTTTTGCCGTACTGATGCTGTAACTGCATTGCTTCGGCGGAAGTAAGTCCCGCCATTGTTTGAGTAGTGTCTGTCATAAAAGAATCCTCCGTTCTACTTTTAAGTAGCGTTTGATTTCTCTTATGGCACTCCATTCGAAGTCGTTCCGTAGGGTATAAAAAAAGCACACCTTTGGAACATACTACTGTCCCACAGATGTGCGTATTACTACGATCTGCTGCCACT
>CAYWXN010000267.1:0-3179 GCA_964462075.1 uncultured Ruminiclostridium sp.
TACCAAAAGATACTCATAATATGGTCAAATCCTTTCTTGACGGAGATATTGAAACTAGTCGTAAATTACAGATAAAATCGGTACCCGTAGAAAAGGCACTATTTTGTGAAACGAACCCCATTCCGGTCAAAGCAGCAATGAATTTAATGGGATTTGATGTAGGTCCTTGCCGAATGCCATTGGTTGAAATTTCGGAATCCGGTTTAGCCCAGATTAAAAAAGCACTTATCGAATATGGAATAATGTAATTTTATTTTCACCTATATCGGAGGTTATTTAATGATTCGCATACTATTAAACGGATGCAACGGCAAAATGGGGCAGGCAGTCACACGGTCATGCATGTTCAATGAAAAGTTAATGATAGTCGCAGGAGTAGACGCTATCAATACAGCAGACAGAAATTACCCCGTATATACTGATCCGAACCTAGTTAAAGAGAATGTGGATATTATCATCGACTTTTCTCATCCCAAAGCTTTGGACGGCATTCTTAATTATGCAATTGAAAAGTCACTCCCCATTGTTATAGCTACGACCGGTCATAGTGAAGCTCAAAAGGATATTATTTTCAATGCCTCCAAATCCATACCGGTTTTACTTTCTGCGAATATGTCATTAGGAATCAACCTTATATTGGAATTGGTTAAGCGTGCTGCAAAAATGCTTCATGAATCGTTCGATATTGAGATTATTGAAAAGCATCATAATCAGAAAATCGATTCTCCCAGCGGCACTGCCCTAGCTATTGCTGATAGCATCAATTCGGTACTTCCGGGAAATGAGATGAAATATGTTTATGACCGTCATTCATCAATGCAAAAGAGAACCAGAGATGAAATAGGTATCCATTCGGTTAGGGGCGGTACTATAACCGGAGAGCATACTGTTATTTTTGCCGGTAATGACGAAATGATAGAAATCAAACACACAGCGGTATCAAAAGATCTCTTTGCGGAAGGTGCTCTAAAAGCAGCAGCGTTCCTTTATGGAAAGACACCCGGATACTATAGAATGCAGGATATATTTTCATAAGACGGGGTAAGACAGGGGGTAAGACAGGGGACGGTTCCCTGTCTCTTATTGTCAAGTTTAGCGGCTATAGCCTGCAACGATTTAGCGCTCCGTTCCAACATCCGGTTTCTATGTCGCAAAACGACTCAATTGAGTCGTATGGCTACGCAATCACAGCGATGCTTTAAATCGTAGCAGGCCACGCCACTTAATAAGAATTTAAATAAATAAGTCAATAATTGCATAGTAAAAGAGTTTTCGCGCTGTCTGACAGTTCTATGTCTTATTTTTTATCGCTTATTACTTAAGACAGAGAACCGTCCCCTGTCTTACCCGGTTTTAGATATTTATCAATTATAGGGTTTATAAAAAAGTTTATTGCCAAACCCGGCAGAGTAAAGCCGAGAAGAATATAATAAATGTATATTACAGCCAAAGCCACAGCGCTTCCGGTAAACACCACAATAAGCAAAGGAGCCATAATAAGCAATACACATATAAGCAGCACTGCGATATTAGGTAGGAACCTTCCGATGCTGAACAAGAATGCATTTTTATATAAATATTTGATTTTTAATTCATAGGTTACCATCATGGGGTAAATATACATACACATCATAATAAACAATATTAAGATTAAAAACAGAATGCCATTTGCGGCTGCAAGCAATAAGCTGCTTTCATTTTTACTTAGTTGACCGTATAGATAGAAATCCAGCAGGATAAAGATAAATGCAGCTAGGTTAATCAGACTGACAATCAAACCTTGCTTAAAATTCTCCCTCATTTTATCCTTAAAGTCTGACCAATAAAATGTGGGCATTTCATAAGAAAAGCACCGTAAAAGGTAGGTCAATCCGGCTTGTGCCGGCCCTACAGCAATAACAGGAATTGCCATCAACAGCATCATCGGTGGAAATCCGTAAACAAATAAGAATACAACTATGTCGGCCGGTGACTCGATAGCAAGTGGTAAAGAACCGATTAAATAACCGCTTAAGAAATATGATATTACAATAGCCGGGATATTAAAAACTACATAAAATAAATTAAACTCAATAAGCTTCCAAAACTTCCGGCCTAAAACCTGAAAGAATATGGTTGTTCGGCTTCTGTTATCCTCGTATACTTCCTCAGGTGCAACACTAAAAACTTTTTCTTCGTCGTTCATAATAAATCCTTACCTTTATTGATTCAATATTGCATATTTATACTACTTGAACTAGTATTGTAATAAAGTATATCATAAAATAAAAAATAATTTATAGCTTTAATAAATAATATATATTTTTTGAGAGGTAGATATGACTAAGCTTTATATTAAGCAGAAAGTATTCTCATTTGGTGACAAATACAATATCTATAACGAAGGCGGACAGCCAATATTTTCTGTTCAGGGTGAGGTCTTCACATTTGGTGCAAAGATCCATCTTTATGATGCCACCGGTGCCGAGATATTCTTCATAGAACAAAAGCTGTTCAGATTTCTGCCGGAGTATCATATTCACTGCGGAAACACAGTAAGCGCTATAATAAAAAAAGAGTTTTCCTTTTTAACTCCAAAGCTTAATATTCAGAGCGAATTTGGGGACTATTCTTTTGTCGGCAATCTCTTCGGTATGGATTTCTCCATTCTGCGAGATGGTTTTACCGTAGGAGAGCTTCATAAAGTCTGGTTATCCTGGGGTGACAGTTATGAATTAATCATCAATAATGATAACGATATACCTCTGTTTTGTGCTCTTTCTATTGCCATTGACCATTGTATCCACAATGAAAACAGAAATTAATTTTTAATTAATAATTTAGGGCTATTGGTTCAAATTAAGTCAATCTATAGTAACAACCTTTTTGGTGTTTTTATATTGACAGAGCCAAATTCAGTATGTATAATAAATCTTGCTGTTCTTCTATCCACATATGCGGCCGTGGTGGAACTGGCAGACACGTACGTTTGAGGGGCGTATGCGAGAGCATACCGGTTCAAGTCCGGTCGGCCGCACCAGAAATAGCTCCATCGAGAAATCGGTGGAGTTTTTAATTTTAAGGACAATACACTGTTTACAATGAGGTAGCATGCGGAAAACGCCATTAACTGCAACAGGTGCCATGAGTGATGTCAAATGGCGTCAGCGGGCAGACGACAAGCCTGCTTGTCGTTTTGG
>CAYWXN010000268.1:0-3159 GCA_964462075.1 uncultured Ruminiclostridium sp.
ACATCGTCCTCTGAATCAAATACTCTGGCGGGGCCTTCATGAACCAGCATTTTTTCATCTACGGCACTTCTTTTTACCACGCTTCCGTCCGGGGCTAGATTACCCTTAAGAACCGCAATTCCGCCTGTTGTTGAATATGGATTATTAATAGGCCTGATTACATTTGGATTCATATTAACAACATTTGCAATATTATTACCAACGGTCATGCCTGTAACCGTCGGGCAATTCTCATTTAATAAGCCTTTTTTTGACAGTTCTTTCATAATGGCGCTAACTCCGCCGGCCTGATATAAATCCTCCACAAAATGGTTCCCTGCCGGAGCAAGTTTGCAAAGATTAGGTGTTTTTTCACTTATATTATTTGCCATATCCAAGTCAAAATGAACACCGGCTTCATAGGCTATGGCAGGAAGATGGAGCATACTATTGGTACTGCAGCCCAATGCCATATCTACTGTAAGAGCATTATGAAGAGCATCGGAAGTAATGATGTCTCTGGGTTTAATATCCTTTTCAACAAGCTCCATAATTTTCATTCCGGTCATTTTTGCAAGGCGGAAACGCTCCGAGTAAACAGCTGGAATAGTGCCGTTGCCCGGTAGAGCCATGCCGATTGCTTCTGTCAGACAGTTCATACTGTTGGCGGTAAACATCCCGGAGCAAGAACCACAGCTTGGACATGCACTGTTTTCAAGACAATTTAGCTCATCCTCGCTCATTTTTCCTGCCTGTACGGCTCCTACAGCCTCGAACATATTGGTAAGGCTTATACCCTTTCCTTCCGCTCTTCCGGCCAGCATGGCACCACCACTCACAACTATGGAGGGTATGTTTAATCGTGCTGCCCCCATTAGCATACCGGGAATAATTTTATCGCAATTAGGAATGAGTACTAAGCCGTCAAAGCCCTGTGCAAGAGCCATAGATTCCAGGCTATCGGCAATGAGTTCCCTGGAAGGCAATGAATAATGCATACCTATGTGCCCCATTGCTATCCCATCACAGATTCCTATAGACGGAAATTCCATTGGTGTACCGCCTGCCATGCGGACACCTGCCTTTACAGCCTCTGCGACCTTATCAAGGTGCATATGTCCGGGTACGACCTCGCTTTTGGCACTTACAATGCCGATTAACGGACGTTTCATTTCCTCATCGGTTAAACCCAGTGCTTTAAATAATGATCTATGAGGGGCTCTTTCTAAGCCCATTTTAACAGAATTGCTGCGCATTTTATTCACGCCTTTCTTTAAACTTAGATTTATATTTTACTTAAGTCTTTCAACTATCAGCTCTCCCATTTTATTTGTGCCCACAAGAGTTTTTCCGGGACTCATGATATCGCCTGTTCTAAAGCCATCTTCAAGAACTTTATTAACTGCGTTCTCAATAGCCTGAGCTTCATTTTCAAGATTTAAAGTGTATCTTAGCAGCATGGCAATGGACAAGATTGTAGCTATGGGATTTGCCTTGTCCTGCCCGGCAATATCGGGAGCAGAACCATGTATAGGTTCATAGAGACCAAAACTGTTTTCCCCGAGGCTCGCAGAGGGTAACATTCCGATAGAACCGGTAATCATACTTGCCTCGTCAGATAAAATATCGCCAAACATATTACTTGTTACGATAACATCAAACTGTCGCGGATTTCTGATTAGCTGCATGGCTGCATTATCTACATATAAATGATCCAGACTGATATCAGGATAACCCTTTGAAACATCTGTTACTACTTCACGCCATAATCTTGAGCTTTCAAGAATATTTGCCTTGTCAATGCTTGTGACCCTTTTATTTCGCTTTTTTGCTATTTCAAATGCAATTTTGGATATTCTCTCAACCTCACTCACACTGTAAGCTTCGGTATCAAACGCTTCCTGACCCATTTTCCCCTCACGTCGGCCTCTTTCCCCAAAGTAGATGCCACCGGTAAGCTCACGGACCACCATGATATCGATACTGTCACCGATAATCTCGGGTTTTAAAGGACATGCATCCCTTAAATCCTTATATATTACGGCAGGCCTAAGGTTAGCAAATAACTCCAACTGACCTCTCAGCCCTAAAAGTGCTTGCTCCGGCCGCAGATGTCCGGGAAGGGTATCCCATTTCTGACCGCCTACGGCGCCAAGAATAACAGCATTGCTTTTTTTGCACACTTCTATTGTTTCCTTCGGGAGCGGTTCCCCTGTGGCATCAATAGCACATCCGCCTGCTAAAAGAGTACTGTACTCAAATTTATGTCCATATATTTGACCGACTTCATTCAAGACTTTAAGTCCCTGTCTAACAATTTCCGGGCCAATCCCATCACCGGGAATAACGGCTAGTTTATAATTCATATGGCCTCCTATTACTTGTATCCATGTTATTGAAAACGCACATCGGTGTCATTCTGAATGCAGTGAAAAATCTTCTCACACCTTGATATAGTTTATAAGTCCCTCAGCCTCTATTATTCTTTGCATAAATTCGGGGAACGGCTGTGCGTTGAAGGTAGTTCCTTTTGTAAGATTTCGAATTGTGCCCGTATCAAAATCCACCTCAAGCTCATCTCCTTGCTCTGTTCCCTTGACTGCCTCTTCGCATTCTAATATAGGAAGGCCGATATTAATAGAATTTCTAAAGAAAATCCGTGCAAAGGATGAGGCAATTACACATGAAATACCTGAAGCTTTAATAGCTATAGGAGCATGCTCCCGGGATGAACCGCATCCGAAGTTTTTGTCGGCAACTATTATATCTCCCGCCTTAACGTTTTTAATAAAGTCCTTATCAATATCCTCCATACAATGACTTGCCAATTCCTTGGGATCACTGGTGTTAAGGTGTCTGGCAGGGATTATAACATCGGTGTCAACATTATCCTGATATCTGAACACTTTACCTTTTGCTTTCATAAACAGCCTCCTTATTTCTAATTTATGTGGGTATTCCTTTCAAACTCTAGTATTCTATTACAAATTCTTAGTTTAAGAATTTATGTGCACTAATTCACAGTGTTATCCTGAGCGCTAGCGATTCCTATCAATGTAACATGTGGCAATTGATCTGTTGAACCATATGAAGCGGGTGCAAGGTTTCTCAGTGAGATAAGCCGGCCGCTTCGAAGGAAAGACCACCGCACAGTAACATTATTGGAAATGTATGAGCGAC
>CAYWXN010000269.1:0-3144 GCA_964462075.1 uncultured Ruminiclostridium sp.
GCGAGAATTCCTTCTTGGAGGATTGAAATAATCATTACACCAATGAAGGTCCCGCCAATGGATGCAAGACCGCCGGCCATAGAAGTTCCGCCCATAACACAGCCTGCGATGGCTTCGTTATTATATTGGTCACCATAACCGGGCTGAACGGTTGTATACGCTGCCACAAAGAATATTGCCGCAATTCCTGCCAATGAGCCGCAAATAATATAAGCTAACATCTGCCATTTTTTTACGTTAACTCCCGACAGCCTTACTGCTTCCTTATTACTGCCCAAACTGAGGAAGTATCTCCCCATTTTTGTTTTGTTCAAAACAATAGAGCAAATAATTGCAGTTGCAAGTAAAATGATTAGTCCAACAGGAAAATATGTATTACCGACTCTTATTTTTATTAAATTCCTGTACCAGCCATTTGCTTCTGCTGACTGCGGCCAACTGACCGACTGAGCTTTTGTAAATACAGATGCAACACCTTTACTGATTTGCATGATTGCCATTGATGTAATAAATGAAGGAACATTCTGATATGCTACAAGATATCCGTTTAATATGCCATACAGCATTCCGATTACGACACTCGCGACCAGGCATAGCCATAATGGCCATTGATAATGTGTCAAAAGATAACCTGACATTATAGCGGCACAGAACATAACAGGTCCGATTGAAAAATCAATACCACCCGTGGCAATAACAAACGTAACTCCCAAGGACAAAAAACCAAGAAAATACGCATAATTCATTGCGCTTAATATCCTATTGTAGCTTACGAAGTTTTTAGCGAATAAAGCGAAAAACAAATACATTGCTAATAGGACCAAGCACAGAACGATTCGATTAAAACCTAATTTCTTTATTAATGGGTTTTGTTTAATCTGATACACATTTTCCCTCCTGTAACTGTGTTGAAAGAATACATAAACAGTATTTGCATACTTGATTGAAAGATAGATTAAATAGCCTACATATGAATATTAAGGGATGCAGATTTTGAATTATATATGAAATCTTATAAAGAAATATTGAAATCTTATAAACTATTTGAGAAAAAATTTTACTTACTACCAAGGTGGTGAGTCGGGGCAAAGTCTTCCTCGGATTTCGACGACTCGGGACCCGTTCGAAATGTCTGATTTCGATAACGATTATGTGGCTTTTTTACTTACTTGACACCCATCACATAGGAATGCATAATTAAATGATTATATTATATGAAAGAAAGATATAGTTTAATGGCTTTAAATAGACATGATTTAACCCAGGGGGATATTCTAAAGAAGCTATTGCAGGTAGCAATACCGATTATGGGTACGCAACTTATGCAAATGGCGTATAATCTTACTGATATGTTCTGGCTTGGCCGTACCGAGCAGTCTGTGGTAGCAGTGGCGGCCAGTGGATTAGCCGGCATGTATCTGTGGTTGGGTATGGCGCTTATGTTTATCGGGCGAATGGGCTCGGAGATAGGGACCTCTCAGAATCTGGGAAGGGGCGATATTGAATCATCGAAAGGTTACGCTCAGGATTCTGTGCGTATCTCGTTAATACTTGGAATTTTTTACGGTTTAGTATTGCTTATACTGGCCGAACCGTTGGTTTCACTACTTCAGGTAAAGGAACAAAATGTTTTTGACAGTACTCGTGACTACCTAAGAATCGTTGCATTGGGGATACCTCTTACGTTTGTGTCTGCTGCGATTACCGGTGTGTTTAATGGCGCGGGAAATTCGCGTCTCAGTTTCTGGGCGAATGCTACGGGGCTTTTGGTCAATATGTTGCTGGATCCTTTGATGATTCTGGTCTGGGGATGGGATGTAAAAGGTGCGGCAATTGCTACAGTTATAGCGCAAGCCGCGGTTTGTGTGCTATTTGTATTGTTTGTAAAGCGTCATCCACATAGGCCTTTTGAGCATTTTAAGATTTTGGGACGAATAGACTATGCCAGGTTTCGTCGGATAATGAGCTGGAGCTTGCCCATAGCAATAGAAAGCGGTGCATTTACTGCCCTTGCGATGGTAGTCACAGGTATGGTATCTGCGTGGTACGGTGAAACTGCAGTAGCGGTACAACGGGTAGGCAGCCAGATAGAATCATTATCCTGGCTCATTGGCGGAGGGTTTTCGTCTGCTGTTACGGCATTCGTAGGGCAAAACTACGGAGCCCGGAAATGGTCGCGTATTAGGCGCGGTTACCAGATTTCACTTTTATCTCTGTTGGCTTGGGAAGCGCTGGTCACACTGTTTTTAATATTATATGGGAAATACTTCTTTGCGCTTTTCTTACAAGAACCACCGGAAATATTGGATATGGGTGAAACATATCTGCGTATCTTGGCCTGCTGCCAACTTTTTATGGCACTGGAGGGTGCATGTGCAGGTGCCTTCAGGGGTATGGGGCGTACTTTACCACCAAGTCTGTGTAGTATTGCATCGAATCTTATACGCCCGGGTCTCTGCTGGTGGATTGCACAGAAGATGGGGATAAATGGCTTGTGGATGGGCATTACTGTATCGGCAATACTTCGAGGAATTATGATGTTTGTCTGGTTTACGCGATATCAGCGCCAGATTCCAAAAGTAGACGAGGTCGAATCCGTAATTCTAACAACTGCTTAAGGATATAATACCCTCAAATATTCTCCCTGATTTTGATTTCATGATTCGTATAGTACCTGTCATTTTTAGGCGTAATATTTAAAACCAAATAATCGAAAAGTATGCTCAAGGGCTTTGAACCTTGAACATTGGGTTGCTGAGTAATTGTCGCATCGATGGTTCCGTCCTCTATAAGCAATTTTGTCGTAGGAACTAAATCATAGCTTATAATTTTAAGCTTTTTACCGAGATTTACTGATTTAACAGCGCGACAAGCACCGTACACCCCTGCCGAAGCCAAATATAATGAGTCGATTTCAGGGCGCTTTTCAAGGAGGGTTTTGGTTACTTCGAAACTAATAAAATCATCATCATAGTTTTCAACGATATCTACAATATTAATTTCACTGCCGTATCCATTTAAGACCTGTTTAAACCCGTTCACTCTTTCGGAATGACAAAGAATATCCATGGAACCGACTATGATGCCCACATTGGCTTTACTCCCGGTGAAAAGCCGCAAAAGCCCACCGGCTGTTTTTCCGCT
>CAYWXN010000270.1:0-3139 GCA_964462075.1 uncultured Ruminiclostridium sp.
GCTCAACGTATTTCTTCGGTGTGCGACGCTGACAGAATTATTGTGATGGATGACGGAAAGATAGATGCTATAGGAACTCACGAGGAGCTACTGGCCACAAATTCTATCTATAAGGAAGTCTATGAATCACAGCAGAAGGGGGTCGCTTAAGCATGGCCGGACCGGGAATGAATCGTAAAGCTATAACTAAGCCTAAAAATGTAGGCAACATCATAAAAAGACTTATTAAGTATATGTCTGTATATAGATTTCAGCTTATTATTGTAGGAATTCTAATTATTGTTAGCGCTCTTGCAGGAGTAGCGGGCAATTATTTTTTAAAGCCCGTGATAAACAATTATATCGTGCCTTTTATAGGAAATGAAGATCCTGATTTGTCGGGTCTTGTTTCCATACTGACCTTGATGGGTGCGATCTATTTGACAGGCGTGTTTGCATCTTATACTTATGCCAGGATCATGGTCAATATTTCTACGGGTACTCTGAAAAGAATGCGCACCGATTTATTTTCGCACATGGAATCCTTGTCCATAAAGTATTTCGATACGCATACCCACGGCGAGCTTATGAGCCGGTATACCAATGATATAGACACCTTGAGAGAAATGCTCGGTCAGAGCCTACCTAACATGTTCTCCTCCGGACTTACCATAATCGGCGTCTTCATTATGATGCTGGTATTAAGTCCTGTTCTTACTCTACTGGTTATTTTGATGTTGATTTTAATGCTAAACATCATAAAATTTTTAGGAAAGAAAAGCGGAACTTACTTTCAGAAGCAACAAAAAGCCTTGGGGCAGTTAAACGGATATATTGAGGAAATGATCGAAGGTCAGAAGGTCGTTAAGGTGTTCAGCCATGAAAAAAAGGTTATTAGCGAATTTGATAAAATGAATGATGAGCTTGCCATGGCATCGACAAACGCTCATACTTTTGCCAATATTCTGATGCCTATCATGGGCAATCTCTCGTATGTGCAATATGCTCTAACAGCAGCTATCGGAGCAATTATGGCAGTCAACGGGTATGGCATCGACCTTGGTACCATAGCTTCGTTTTTGCAGTTCACCCGGTCATTTTCACAGCCTATAACCATGATGTCCCAACAACTGAACTCTATTTTAAGTGCTCTTGCGGGTGCTGAAAGAATTTTTGAGGTGCTGGACGAAGAGCCGGAAAAAGATGACGGTTATGTTGAACTTGTCAAAGCAAAATACAATATTAACGGTGAGCTTGTTGAAGAGGAAAGCAATGATGGTATCTGGGTTTGGAAACATCCTCACCATGACGGAAGGATCACCTATACCCCTGTGAAGGGTGATGTGCGCTTTGAGGATGTTACCTTCGGATATGAAGAAAATAAGACGGTCCTGAAAAATATATTCCTCTATGCAAAGCCGGGGCAGAAGATCGCCTTTGTAGGTTCTACAGGAGCAGGCAAAACCACCATCACAAATCTTATAAATAGATTTTATGATGTGCCGGACGGTAAAATCAGGTTTGATGGCATCAATATTAATAAAATTAAGAAAGCCCATCTTAGAAGATCTCTCTCCATGGTACTTCAGGATACACATTTATTTACTGATACAGTCATGGAAAATATCCGTTACGGTAAGCTCGATGCCACTGACGAAGAGGTGGTAAAGGCTGCGAAATTAGCTAACGCACATTCATTTATCAAGCATTTACCCGAAGGATATAATACTGTGCTAACCGCTGACGGTGCTAACTTAAGCCAAGGACAGCGCCAGCTTCTGGCCATTGCCAGAGCCGCGGTGGCTGATCCGCCCGTCTTGATTCTGGATGAAGCCACCAGCTCAATTGATACCAGAACCGAGGCTTTGATCGAAAAGGGCATGGATACTCTTATGGAGGGGAGAACTGTCTTTGTTATTGCGCACAGGTTATCTACTGTTCGCAATTCCAACGCCATTATGGTACTCGAAAACGGAGAAATTATCGAGCGCGGAGATCACGACGATCTTATTGCAGACAAGGGCAAATATTATCAGCTTTATACGGGTATGTTTGAATTGACTTAATAAATTACCGAAACCCAAAATTCTGAACCTTCATGAACATTCCTCGTCTATTTTATTGAAGACATTTTTATGGAGGAGTGATAACATGAAACGAAATTTATTATCTTTATTTATAGCATTTTTATTGATGCTTGTATTAGCCGTTCCGGCTTCTGCTGCTACAAAGGTAACAAAACCCGGCCACTGGTCTCAAAAATTCCTTGACGAATTAGCGCTTGAGCATGATATCAGCTCTATCTTTGGCGGTAAAAATTTGAATTCTTTTATAACTGTCAAAGACTATCAAGCGGCGATCAAACTTTTTATTGACGAGGAATATGACGGTACTCCGGACTCTGTCGCAAGAGAGGCCATTGTATATGAGTTTACACGGCTCTGGGCAAGCAAGGCCGGGATCGATCTTGATGATATTGCAACAATTAAGATGCTGATCTATGTTGATACCGATAAGATCGATGCCAAATACAATCATGCTATAACAGTAGCTTATATGAAAGATATTGCCAGAGGCAGAGGGCAGGGTATTTTTGATCCCAAGACCAATACTACCTATGGAGAATTGGCTACATTGGTATACTTTACCGACAAGGCAATCAGCCAGTCGATAGATATAGGGCCGGGAGTCCCTTCGATCGTTAAGGGAAGGCTTGAGACCAGAGCATCTCATGAAATCAGGGATGGCAAAGTTGTTTTTGATTTTGAGTTAATGAGCCATTATACAAAACCCCTTGAATTGATGTTTTCATCAGGACAGCAATTTGAGGTCACAATAACCGATGAGGCCGGAACTGAGGTCTACAGATTTTCTGACGGCAGAGCCTTTACTATGGCACTTGTATATAAGACCATCGGTCCCGGCGAGGCCTTTAAATGGCAGGATGAATGGGATATGACAAACAAGGACGGAGAAAAGCTTACATCAGGGAACTACAAAGCAGTCATTAAGATTCTGGCTTTATCCGATTCAGATGAGAAAATTGATGACAGCGACCTTACCGCTACCATTGAATTCACGGTAAAATAACCCCGATTTATAGTAAGGTGCCTGTAGAGTGAGTCAAATGCGCCGCTCCGAAAATCCATCCGGGATTTTA
>CAYWXN010000271.1:0-3128 GCA_964462075.1 uncultured Ruminiclostridium sp.
TGAACGTGGAAGGGAAAATAAAGGTATGTATTTTGGGTGTCACATATAAACCTAATGTGGATGATATGCGAGAGAGCCCAATAATTGAACTGATTCATCTTCTTAATGAACAGGGCAATTTTGAGACTGTTGTGGTGGACAGCCATGTTGATCTTGACGGATCAAAGGAAAGGGATGTGTATACCGCCGCTAAGGATGCCCATCTTCTGGTCTTAGCTGTAAATCATAATGAATTTAAAAAACTTGATTTTACAAGAATTAAGAATTTAATGAAATGCCCTGTTGTTTTTGACACAAGAAATTATTGGGGTGCGGATAGTATTGAGAAGACAGGAATGGAATATCATCTTCTCGGCTGGGGGAGGAATAAGTCGTGAAGAAAGTTCTGATGGTTGCCCATCAGTTTCCGCCGGTAGGCGGTTCGGGCGTACAACGCAGTGCCAAGTTTGCGAAATATCTGCCCCTTTATGGATGGGAACCTGTTGTCCTAACCCGGGACAAGGGGAAAATGGTGTTGAGGGATGAATCTTTGTTAAAAGAGCTACCCGAAGATATGGAGATTATCAGAACCCCTGCATATGATCTGACAGTATTACCCTGGGTGTTCAGCAAGGTGGGAAAGTTCATAGCCTGGAAGATACTGATACCCGATGGTGAGGTTCTCTGGATGAAAAAGGCAGTAGGAACATGTATCGAGCGAATTCAAGCGGGGGATATTGACGTTCTGTACACCACATCCTCTCCCTATAGTGATCACCTATTTGGCTTAGAGGTAAAAAATCATTATCCGAATTTGTTCTGGTTGGCTGATTTTAGAGACGAGTGGACTAATAATCCCTACTTGATTGATAAACCCCATAGACTTTCCCGGATGAAAAAAGAGAGAGAAATGGAAAAGGAAGTATTGAAAAAAGCCGATGTTTTGGTAACCAATACTCCTATCATGAAAGAAAACTTTGTAAGACTTAATCCGGGCCTTGATCTGGAAACAAGGATGCATGTTATTCCCAATGGATTTGATACCGAGGATTTTGAGAATTTAGGACACAAAAAGACTAAGAATTCTCAATTTACCATAACCTATACAGGCGCTTTATATGGCAGAAGAAAACCGGATTTAGTTTTAGAAGCAGTGGGAAATCTTGTTCGCAAGGGAAAAATCCAAAAGGACAGTATTCGAATTCGTTTTATTGGAAGCTTCAAGCATGATGTGCTGGATAACCTAATTAAGAAAAACGGATTGGAAGGATCGGTTGACACCATAAGCTACATGGAGCATGGCGAGTGTCTTAAGAACATGATGGCTTCAGATGCCATGTTATTGATTGAAGGAGGAGGCCCGGGTTCGGAAGCCTTTTACACAGGGAAGATTTTTGAGTATATACAAACAAATAACCCCATTTTAGCGGCTATTCCTGAGAACGGTGCCGCAGCAATGCTTATCCGTAATACAAGAACAGGGATAGTATGTGATTGGTCAGATGTGGAAGCCATTGAAAAAGGTTTTTTTGATATGTTTGAAAGCTGGGAAAAAGGTGAGTGCATAATTGACCCTAATTATGAAGAAATTGCCCGCTATGACAGAAAGACTCTCACAAAGGACTTAGCCGAACTATTTAATAAAAGCGAATTATAACCATACAGGGAGGATACGAAATGAAGGTTATTGATGAGAAAGGGCGTATTTTCGGTAAAATCAACATTTTTGATTTAATTATTTTACTGGCATTATTGATTGCTATCGGTGCCGTGGGCTACAAGGTAATCAGTGATAAAATGAAAGCTTCGGGAATAGCCCCAACAACAACCTATATTGTGACTGTTAAATCTTCGGCCATGCCACCGTCTTATACCGAAGCTCTCAAAAAAGATGATAAAATCTATTTTGATAATTTCGGCTATGTAAATGCGAAAATAGTCGGTGTAAGTGAAGAGCCGGCTATGATAACGGTGCAAACCTCCGACGGTAGCCTAATAGAAACTCAGAGCCCCAATCTTGTGGATGTAACTGTTGAAATTGAAGTTGTCGACAGTCATGACACACCCGATATCAGAGTAGGCCGTTATGCGGTAGCCGTAGGGGGGAAGTTTACTGTAAAGACCATCTATGCAATGGGTATGGACAGTGATGTTATAGAAATCAGAGAGAAATGAACCGAGGTATAACATGTTAGAGATGTGGTTTAAAGAAAGCCTGACATTCCGCTTTGCTTTAGCCTTTTTGGAAGCAATTAAAACAAGCTTCATCGGCAGGCTGATAGAAAGAGCGGGAGAAATAATTGTTAATAGCAAGGTAGCTTCTTGCCTGCGCTTAATTGCCACTCGTTCATTTAAACCTAAAGATTCATTTTTTTATCGTTTGGCAGAAAGAGCGAATAGAAGAAGTGCCGGATTCAGAGAGAGAATGGCCGCTGCCATGAAGGAAAGCAGATTCTACAAATTGCTCTCTATTTCAAAATCCTTTCCCTTAATTGAATTATTATTAATTCCTATGGTTGCATTCTATCCGTTTATCGACGAAATAGGGCGGGACCTATTGGGCGGGTTTTACCTTTTCGGATTGTGGGACGAGGTATTTCTTTTAGTTTGTGCTTTCTATGTTTTTGCGGTATGGTTCTTTAAGAAGCGGGAAGAACCATTAGTGAGCACTCCGGCAGGGCCCCCTATGCTGTTTCTGATTTCGGTATCCTTATGCCTGTATTTATTGAATTCCACTTATTCGCAGTTGGGCTTTGAGGGTTTTCGTGTGGTTGTCCAGTACCTGCTATGGTTTTTTGTACTTAACAGCTATTTAACCGATGACAAAAAGGCCTATTTAATTACAAGATTACTTGTATATGCCGGGGGTATAATGGGTATCCACGGCCTTATCCAATATGTTCTAAAGGTACCTACTCCGGCAAGCTGGACCGACTATGCCGAGGGCAGTACAGGTACGAGAGTATTCTCGATAGTAGGAAGCCCTAATATCTTAGGCAGTATTTTTATATTAATGATTCCCCTGTGTCTGGCATTACTTCTTCAAAAAAGAAGAGGCTTTACCGACAGATTGGTTCTCTTTGTACTTATGGGAGCAATGGGCTTGAGCCTTGTCCTGACCCTCTCCAGAGGTGCGTGGCTTGGGGCTG
>CAYWXN010000272.1:0-3115 GCA_964462075.1 uncultured Ruminiclostridium sp.
ACAGGTTTACGTTCTGACAGCTTCTGAAGGAGGCAGATCAAAGCCTTTCTTCTCCGGATACAGACCTCAGTTCTATTTCAGAACAACCGACGTTACAGGCAACATCAAGCTTCCAGAAGGTGTTGAAATGTGTATGCCTGGTGACCACGTTACAATGGAAATTGAACTTATTACTCCTATCGCTATGGAAAAGGGACTAAGACTCGCTATCCGTGAAGGCGGCAGAACTGTTGGTTCAGGCGCTGTTGTAGATGTATTAAGCTAATTTTTGATAAAACTAGGTGCGATAAGGGGATGGCTATCCTCTTGTCGCACTTTTGGTTTTGCATCAATTTTTGTGTGGAACAGAATAAAAAGGCTCTAACCGATTTTTAAGGTAGAAGCCTTTTTTCAATACGCTTTTCTACTCTTTCTAGTGTAAAAGAATTAAATTAATTATACACTTCATTTTTGTGGTATGGTATAATTATCCTCTACAATCGGGCGTAAACAATATTTGCTATATGAAACTAAAATATGGTAATAAAAAATAAATTGGTAAAAGTAACATTTGAAAACCAGTAAGCCCACCTTTATAATAATATTTGCCGTTAATGCTAAGGCCTTTGAATATGAAAGGATGATATATATGCCAAAGCAAAATAAGAATAATATAACCTACAGTATTCCTATGCTCCCGCTTAGGGGTATTGTGGTTTATCCTCATATGATCCTCCATTTTGATGTGGGTAGATTGAAGTCAATAAAGTCAATAGAAGAGGCTATGCTTAATGAGCAGACCATATTTTTAACAGCTCAGAAGGACCCAAACACAGAGGACCCGGATTTCAATGAAATAAATACATTTGGCACCATTGCTCATATTAAACAGTTATTAAGGCTTCCCGGAGATACAATAAGGGTATTGGTAGAGGGTATCCAAAGAGCAAAAATAACTAATTTTGTAGCAAATGATCCCTTCTATAAAGTCGACGTTACGCCTGTTAACGCAAAGGCGCTTCAAAGCGGCAGATCCGATATACAAGCCCTTTCCAGACAAGTAATAGACCATTTTGAACAGTATGCGAAGCTTTCGGGTAAGATATCATCTGATGCGACGCTATCAATTACAAATATAAATGATTTATCACGCATGCCTGATATTATTGCATCAAATCTGGGCATATCAATTGAGTTAAAGCAGATGATTCTGGAGGAATTATCCCCGAAAAAGCGTCTGGAAAAGCTTTTAGATATTCTTGTAAAAGAGAATGAAATTCTTGAGCTGGAAAAAAACATTACATCCAAGGTACGTGAGCGAATTGATAAGAGCCAGAAGGAGTATTATCTTCGAGAGCAGATAAAAGCTATACAGAAAGAACTTGGGGATTCGGCAGATATGACTACCGAGGCTGATGAGTATAGGGAAAGAATTGAAAAAGCCAGTTTTAGTGATGATGTTAAGAAAAAGGCATTAAAAGAGCTGGACAGATTAATCCGTATGCACTCATCTTCTGCCGAGAGTGGTGTTATACGCACCTACCTGGATATTTTGCTGGATATGCCTTGGGAAAAAAAGACCGAGGAAAAACTTGATATTAAATATGCTTCAGAAATTTTAGACAGGGATCACTATGGCCTTGAAAAGGTTAAGGAAAGAGTTCTGGAGTATTTGGCAGTAAGAAAAATGAAAAATGGCCTTCACGGCCCCATTCTTTGTTTTGCAGGGCCTCCCGGTGTAGGAAAGACATCCATTGCCAAATCTATAGCCGAAGCCTTGAACAGAAGCTATGTAAGAATGTCACTGGGCGGGGTTAAAGATGAAGCCGAAATTAGAGGCCACAGAAGGACTTATGTTGGCTCAATGCCCGGAAGAATAATTAATGCAATTAAACAGGCTGGAAGTGCAAATCCTCTTATTTTGCTTGATGAAATAGATAAGATGTCAAATGATTTCAAAGGCGATCCCGCTTCGGCAATGCTTGAGGTATTGGATTCAGAGCAGAATAAGGACTTTCGGGACCACTATCTGGAAGTACCATTTGATCTTTCCGATGTTATGTTTATAACTACGGCAAACTACAAGGACGCTATTCCAAGGCCTTTGTTGGACAGAATGGAAGTTATAGATTTATCAGGTTACACAGAGGAGGAAAAGCTTAACATTGCATCTAAATATCTTGTGCCTAAGCAGCTTGAAATTCACGGTGTTGATAATAAGGTGGTAAGGTTTGACGAATCGGCTCTTAGGGAGATAGTAGTTCACTACACCAAAGAAGCCGGTGTAAGAAACCTTGAACGTCAGATTGCTACTGTTATAAGAAAAGCTATTAAGAAGATAGTATTAGGAGAAAAAACTTTACTTCGGATTACAAAGAATACAGTAAAAAATTATTTGGGAGCCCAATTATTCCTTTATGATAAAACAGCTGAAAAAGACGAGATAGGCATAGTAAGAGGACTTGCTTGGACATCTGTGGGAGGCGATACTATGCCCATAGAGGTTAATATTATGCCGGGAGAGGGCCAGCTCGAGCTGACGGGACAATTAGGCGATGTAATGAAGGAATCAGCCCGCATCGCAAAAAGCTATATCCGGTCTGTTGCCGGACAATACGGTATAGATGAAGATTTTCATAAGAAGTTTGATATCCATATACACGTACCAGAGGGGGCTATTCCTAAGGATGGACCGTCAGCAGGTATAACCCTTGCAACTGCTATGATATCAGCACTTACAGGCATACCTGCAAGTAAAAGTCTGGCAATGACAGGTGAAATCACGCTGCGGGGCAAGGTTTTACCCATAGGGGGATTAAAGGAAAAGGTTTTAGCTGCTCACAGAGCAGGTGTGGACACCATTCTTTTACCTTTTGAAAACAAGAAAAACATTGAAGATATTCCCGAAAGCGTGAGAAAAGTATTACGTTTGATACCCGTTTCCCATATGGATGAGGTAATCAAATACGCCCTTGTTAGAAAGCCTGAGGTGAAAAAACCTGCCCCGGCACATAACAGTGTTATATTAAAACATGCGGTCGAAGAAGCTGCCGTATCATTGGAGAATTAAGCACGATGTGTTATGAATACACACTATGGAACCTTTAGCCGATGTCATGTGTGCGCTCAGGAATTT
>CAYWXN010000273.1:0-3115 GCA_964462075.1 uncultured Ruminiclostridium sp.
GTTACAATACAGGTTCTATGTTTTCTTATATTTGAATAGTATTAAGTAGCTGACAAGACCTTTATCAGGGGGAAGTATTGTGGAAGAAAATTACAAAAATAAAGTTTCCTCAGGCTATTTTAAAGGCATTTTAAAAGCAGTGGCAGTATCCATGGCAGTAACCTTCATTATACTGTTAATTACAGCCTTACTTCTTTGTTTTACTGACTTTCCGGAGCTGTATACTTTTCCGTCAGCAATAGCGGCTACTGTTTTAGGAGTATTTTCAGGAAGCTCAATAGCTGGTAAAAAGAATCCTTCTAACAATCTTTTATCGGCTATACTGACAGCCTTTCTATATGCTTTAATATCATTTATTATCGGTAGTATATTAGAACGAAGAATCGGGTTCTCATTAAATACCGCTCTTTTTGGAGCAATTGCCTTATTGACCGGAGCAATTGCAGGTATTCTGGCAAACCGAACAAAAAGCAGAAATAATTATAACAACAGTTCGCCTGGTCTCTTTGATAAGATTAAAAAAAAGAAAAGCAGCGGCGGATATCGTTTTAACAGCAGGAGACTCTGATATCAAGATATTGTTTTTGTGTACTTAATGTACTATAATAAGGATGGCAAGAGAATTCTCGTATCTTGTCATTTTTTAATATTTACTTAAGTAAAGTAGGCCATATACTATGATTCATATTTATATAGGGGATGGAAAGGGAAAGACTACTGCCGCAATCGGCCTTGCAATAAGAAATCTGGGTTGTAAAGGTACCATTCTTTTTGCTCAATTTCTTAAAAATAGTGAATCCGGTGAAATAAATATCTTGACACAGTTAAAGGGAATTACTTTTTATAGGCCTATAATGCGGCATAAAGGATTTATTTTTAATTTAGATGATAATCAGCTCAAGGAAATTAAAGAAGACATTGGAAAAGGATTCGGGAAGATTAAAGATATTATGTCCGAAAATAAGTTTTCACTTGTTGTTTTAGATGAGATTTTGGATGTTATAGAATTAGGTTTTTTGTCAGAAGAAGATGTGATAGCTGTTTTTGATAAATTTCCCGCAACAGAATTCGTAATAACAGGCCGAAAAGCTGCACAAGCTATTAAGGAAAAAGCAGATTATATTACTGTTATGAACAAAGAAAAACACCCTTATGATAAAGGAATTAATGCCAGAGAGGGTATAGAATACTAAATAAACTTTTAGAGAGGCAAAATCAATATGCGTAAGAGAAAACTTAATGTAAAAAGATTAATTACTGTATTATCAGGCTTTAGTTTTATTGTTATTCTTATAGTAATAATGGCTATGAATAGCAATAAATTAAATATCGCAAAGGAAAATCCGTCACCGACAACGACTGCAACCATAACACCGTCTGCTACCACAACCCCTGAACCGAATTCATCTGAAACACCGGTTGCTACGTCATCGCCGATTCCGGAAGAAACAGCGCAACCTGATAACAATCTTGTTATCAGAACTGATTACGAGAACTTTTTACCGAATGAGTCGGGTGAAATACCTATAATAATGTTTCACCGCTTTATAGAAGCATATGAAGAAAAAACTGAAAAAGAATACACAACTACCTTTACAGAATTTGAAACACTTTTACAAACCCTTTATGATGCCGGCTATAGGCTAATAAGCATGGAGGATTTTATTGATTGTAATATTAAAGTTCCCGCAGGCACTATGCCAATGGTATTTACTTTTGATGACGGAAGTGCAGGTCAATTTAATTTAATTAATGAGAACGGAACTTTAAAGGTTAATCCTAAATCGGCAGTTGGTATAATGGCTGCTTTTAATGAAAAGCATCCTGATTTTGGTCTCAAAGGGATGTTCTATCTTAATATGGATATAGGCGATAATACTTTTAAAGGTGAAGGCACACTTAAAGAGCGCTTTGAGATAATCCAAAGCTTAGGCTTTGAGTTGGGCACTCATACCTGGGGTCATGTAGACTATTCCGAAAATAAATTTATGTCTTCTGATAAAATACAAGAGAGCCTTGGAAAGAACCAGGAGAAAGCTGATGAAATACTTCCGGGTATGCGTTTTTATTCTCTTGCTTTACCATATGGCAATAAACCTAAAGCCGATAATCTGCAAGAATTTTTACAATCCGGAACATATAACGGAATTGATTATCATCATGATACAATTATGGCTGTAGGTGCTGACCCTTCAGTTCCTCCTATACATAAGAAATATAACAGTCTTTATGTACGTAGAATACGGGCACAGGGCAGAGTTGCTGTAGATGGGGATCTTACATGGTGGCTTCCAAGAATGACATCAACCCGTATGTATATAAGTGATGGAGATCCATCAAAGATTGTAGTACCGGGAGAAAAAGCCGATACAATCGTTGTCGATAGACTTAAAGAAAAAGCTATGATTACATATTGATTTTCAATATATAAAACATTATCTATGGAAACATTGATTTTTGCTGCAAAATGATGTAAGATAGATATAATAGTTTCCAATTACGTTATTAAGCATAGACAATGTACTATTATCCCGATCCGGTAATATATTTTATTATCGGGTTGTGATTTTTTTTGGTATGTTGATGCTTGTGAAACGTTAATCGCATAATGACTATGCATATAAACGCTATTAAAACATGAAAGGAGGAATGCTTAAATGTCAGTTGCAAAGGATATTAAAAAACCGACAGATGACTTGGATGTAAAAAGAAAAGCCGTAAAACTTGTTGTTGCTCACCTAAGAAAAAAGATTACAAAAGAGTATATGGGGAAGCAATATCTTATTGGTTGGCTGGATGAAATGGATGAACTCCTTATGAAAGAAGATTTTGACATCAAGGAATATTATACAATGAGGAAACAACTGAATAGTGTCGTCGAGAGTACTTTTGATGAAGAAATGCGAGGTAGGATAAGAAATTCCTGGCATAGCTTTGGAAAAGCGTTGGATAAAAAAGCAAAACCTTATTAAAAAGCCTCGATGAATTAAATCGGGGCTTTTAATTTATCTCAATCAATAATAAAGCTCTTCAGTGATATAAAACTGAAGAGCTATTATTATTTAAAATTCATATGACCTTGGGTGAAGGCGAATGATCGTTATATTAATCAAAA
>CAYWXN010000274.1:0-3103 GCA_964462075.1 uncultured Ruminiclostridium sp.
GATATAAAAGCATATGCTTCCTAAAAAGGAGGGCTTTATTATTATGAAAAACCTGAAGAAGTTATTAGCAGTAATACTAACATTTGTATTACACGCATCAATGATGGTTCCTTCTCTTGCTGTTGTAGAAAATGCAGAGAAAGGCATTTTACTTCAAGCTATCGGGTTGATGGCAGGAGGGATTAATGACCTTAATTTGGACCAGGGGTTAAATAGAATTCAAGGCCTTACCTTTGCAATCAGAGCAGCCGGGAAAGAGGCTGAGGCACTTTCTATGAGTAACAGTGAGGTGGAAGCGATCCTGGCTAATGTTGTGGACAGGAAAAGTATACCTAACTGGGCTAACGGTTATGCACAAAAGTATGTTGCTTACGCAGTGAAGCATAAATATACCTTAGGAACTGACAGTACTATTTTACCTAAAGTTAAGTTTGGCCCGATGGATACCATAAGCGGAACATCCTTTATGGTATTTCTTATGAAATCCGGTATGGGTTATGCAAATGTTACTACAGGAACTATTATAGAAAAAGCTCTTGATGCTAAGATTATCACACACTCTGAGGCAGTTAAGTATGGCTCCAAAATAAGTCTTATTCGTGATGATGCGGCGGGTATTCTTTACGGTGCCGCTATGAATGGAATTAATGCCAACGGTCAGAAGCTTATTGAAGCTTTGATTGAATCAGGCTATGTCAATAGGCAGGATGCGATTAATGCAGGCTTTATTGAAGAAGAAGATGACACTGTAGCTTTGTCTGTAAAAGCAATTGGCGCTCGTAAGCTTGAGGTTCAATTTAGAAATAGTATAGATCCAGCAAAAGCGAATATTGATGTTAAATACGGCTCAATAAAGCCTTCCGTAAATTCAATCACTTATGCTAAAGACAATAAGTCTGCAGTTATTGAGCTAAGCTCAGATATGGCAGCAGGTGTATATATAGTAACTGTTACAGGTATAGATGTTAACGAGCTTACTGCAAGTACGGCGGTTGAAGCTTCAAAGCTTGTAAATATAAAATTCTTAAGTGAGGTTGCGGTTAAGAAAGGTAATGATGTAACTGTCAGTGTATTTGGTGAGAACCAATATGGTGAGGATATTACATATCGGCTGAACAACGCCAATGTATCGTCTTCAGCTGGTATAGGTACTTCTATATTAAACGGTGTGATTACAGTTAAGGGAACATCTTCTGACTACTTTAAGACCAATCAGATTATAACTGTTTCTATTATTGACGCATCAACAGGAAAATCTGCAACTCAAGTCCTTAAAGTAGCTGACTCCGCGGCTATAGAATCAATAGCTTTTGGCGAAGTAACTACTGACGATGATGATCTTAAGGGCAAGGATATTAACGTTGATGCTATGTCAAAGAATGCGTACAAGTATTATCTGCCTATAACGGTTAAGGATCAGTATGGAAATATTCTAAAAGCTGATGATTTAAGCAGCCTGCAAATTTATACATCAGATGCTTCGATTGTAAAGCTTGCTAATCCGCCTATAGTAGACCACAATGATAAAGGAACTGTTATTAAGTTTCAGAATACTGATTACGAAAAAAGTGGTACAGCAATAATAACAGTAGTCGCCCCTATAACAGCAAAGAGTGGTATGAAAACCCTGGTCATTCTGGATAAACCTAAAATTGATACGGTTTCGCTTTCTAAACCGGTAAATACATTAAAACAGAATACAGCCGTTATTCTACCTGTATCGATAGTTGATACACTTAATAAGCAAATTGATTTGAATGATATAACTTATATTTCAAACGGAAACAGTCTGGTTTTAAATGCAAATACGTTTATTACGGTTATCGGAGGAGTTCTTAGTGTAGACAGAGATTATGCAACAGGAGTAACCAATATTATGCTTACACCTACTGCCGAAAATATAGTGGTTTCTGCTACGACTTCTACAGGCAAATCACAGAGTCTGAACCTTACAGCAGTTGCTGCGTCAGTTCCGACATATATAAAAGGTGCGAAATCTGATTTTGCGACTATGCTAGCAAATGATTCAAGCTTATCAACAGAATTAAAAGATAATATTATATTTTTAGACCAATACGGTGAAGAAATGCCTGTTCCTGTATATAAAGCGGCGAAATCAAACGGATCGACCCCATACTATACTATAAGAAAAAAAAGCAACAATAATTATACCAACTTTATTGCATCTACAGGTATAATTTATGCGACACCTAATACCGGAACGGAAATATATGTTATAGAGCTTCTTAATAAAGATTCTACTGTTATTCATTCATATGATATAGCAATCAAAGTTTTAAACAAGAACGAGATTACTTCCTACGGAATTAAGGATCTTAATAAATTCTATACCGATGTTTCCGGAATAGGAACGCATAATCAAACAATTGAGATATATGGTCTATCAGGTGGAAAGAGAGTAGTTGTAAATCAAAATATGATACAACATATAAATACTTCAAACGGATTAATTGGTATTAATACGGCCTCACGGGTTTACATTCCCGCCAATGTGGATACAAATGGCGAAGATCGCACTTCTGTTTTAACAGTATTTGTGAATAACGGGTCAGATATTATTCCTATAACTAAAAATGTTGTGTTCAGCAATGCTCTGCCGGTGGCACAGTATCTTGAAATAGAATACGGAGGGGTTAAAGTCAACTCTGACGCCATTAAGGTTCCATACATTGAGCTGAGTAATAAATCACTATTGCCTTATGGAGCTGAAGCGAACCGCAGTAAACTCTTGTTCGTCGCTAAGGACCAATACGGTGTTTTGCGCGGCATCAATCTTTACAACTTTGCTATGACGAATAATACAACAAGTGGGGCAGTATCTCCGGCAGGGTTTGCCTCTGGCTTTTCATATGCTGACAGCGGTAAATCATTTCAGTTAATTGTTTTTGTTGATAATTTATATAAAACAATAAAAATAATAGTGGAATGAATATAAATTGTAATAATTGATGACATTTCCTTTATTATCTAGTATAATAAACTAAAAGACTACAACGGTACACACTAAAACCAAGGGGACGGTTCTTGCGGTTTCTGGATTCTAAAAACTTAGTTTTAAAGAAACCAAGGGGACGGTTCTTGC
>CAYWXN010000275.1:0-3093 GCA_964462075.1 uncultured Ruminiclostridium sp.
ATTATTACTTAAGTAGCCCCATCAACTCCCCATACCCTTCCTCTTCCATCTTCTCCTTTGGGATGAATCTAAGTGATGCGCTGTTGATGCAGTATCTCAGGCCTCCTGATTCTTTAGGGCCGTCGTTGAATACATGACCAAGATGTGCGTCTCCCAAGTTGCTTCTTACCTCGGTTCTTACCATGCCGTGACTAATATCAGTCAATTCATTTATCAGTTCATTGTTAATGGGTTTTGAAAAGCTTGGCCAGCCGCAGCCCGATTCAAATTTATCGGCAGACACAAAAAGAGGTTCTCCTGTGGTTATGTCCACATATATTCCTTCTTTGAAGTTGTCATAATACTCATTTCTGAAGGGTGGCTCTGTGCCGTTGTTCTGGGTCACATTATACTGCATTTCGTTAAGAGTGTTTTTCAGTTCTTCCTTTGTTTTTATTTTATATTTCATTGGATTCCTCCCTAGCTTGCTTAGCTTGCTCGAATTTGCTTCTTCCTATATGGCAATATCCGTTCGAATTTTTATCCAGATACTTTTGATGATATTCCTCAGCCCGATAATAATTGTTAAGTGGCATTACTTCTATTGCTATGGGTTTTGTGTAGCTCATTTGTAGCTCATTTATTGATTTTACTATTTTATCTTTATCCTTTTCATCAACATAATAAATTCCCGTGCGGTATTGTGTTCCCACGTCATTTCCCTGACGATTTACACTCGTTGGGTCTATCACATCATAAAACAGCTTTAAGATGAACTCCAGTCGTATTTCATCAGGGTCATACCGCACCCTTACGGTTTCGGCGTGTCCTGTATTTCTATAGCAAACATCTTCGTAGGTTGGGTTTTCGGTATTACCGTTAGCGTAACCTACCTCGGTTTCTACGATACCATGCACCAGGGAAAGATACTTTTCTGTTCCCCAAAAGCAGCCACCGGCCAGATATATTTCTTTTAGCTTGTTATTTATATTATCAGTATTCATAATAAGCATCCTTCCGTTTAAATTGTTCAATACTTATTATCATACCCAAATAATTAAAAGTGCAACAATTCATCCGACTAGATTTGCACAAATCAAGCCATAGATTCTTCGTTGCACTCAGAATGACATTCTCAGGTATCTTACTCTTGCTCTTTTCCCTCTAAGATAGGCAGAAATTTGCCTTCGCCTTCTATAGTAAATGAAACAGGCACTTTTCCTTTTTTACCCTCAATTTCTCGTTCTATAAGCTCCACATGCAGCAGCTTCTCGCCATACATATATTCTTCATCCTCGAAGCTTTCTATGTCGGTTCCCGGATTTGCATAGAAGCTTCCTTTTATATCGGTTAGAAGCAGCAGGTCCTCACCAAAGGTTCTGTATTTTGATGTTTCTACAAGTATTCCGGCAGGCTCGGAGACCATTTTTGTCCAAGTTAATGTCTTCTCCCCCTTGTTGAAGTCCAACCATTGGCTGTCTGCCGGGGGATCAAAGGCATTTCCGTTTTCGTCACGAACCTTGAAGGAACCACTTTTTATATCAGGAGCCTTTACGGACGGCTCGAGCGTTGACCAGCTCCCCTCTATGCTCATTCCGGGTATTACGGTATATTCTATTGCATTATACTTAATGGTTCCTTCACTTTTGCTGTAATCGGATACCCCGATAATCTCATCTTCCTTGGTTGATTTTGTTTTTGTGCCGTTCTTATCAATTCTCTCTGATTCAATACTGCTTAATGTAATATGTTCATTATCGAATACGGGCATCATAATTGCAGTTCCCTTATCAATTACAATACTTTTATCCTCATTGGATATAATTCTTGTAAATGTATAGGCGCCAGTATGGTATCTAGAGGCCTTTGCCTGTTCTTCATTTCCGACTTTCTTAAACTCATACCACGTACCCGCAGGAATATCAGAATCGCTTTCAACATTTGGCATTGGAAGGTTTCCTATGCTGGACCAAACACCGATGACATTAGGATCGCGTACCCTTATAAGCATACCGAAGCCTTGATAGCTTATTGTGTCACTCCCAGTATAATATGTGATGCCTACAGTGTATTCAGGTATATTATAGGAGTGTAACTCCTCTGTCATGTCTCTGGAATAAACTGTTCTCGCTTTTGGCTTAAATAGGAAGTTACCCGGGAACAGCCAGATTTCACCTTCTTCATAGGTAATATCTGTTTCGGATACCTGTAAGGTAGAATAGGTACTCGTTTCATCTCCTCTGCCCTTTTTAAGGGATACCCAACGACCTTCCATGTAATTGACTTTCTTGGGATTTTGATTTTCCTCTATTTGTTTCTTAATGGTTTCGTAATCACCGGTTACATTAGGCATACGCTCATAAGGATTCGCATCGGTCCAGATACCCCATATAGGCCATGTACCAGTATCTTTTCTTTGGACATCCAAATCTTCCTGGCAAGTAAAAATACCGGCATAAGGCCCATAGGTTTTACCGTCAACCGTAATTTCTGCAACAACATCATTCTCTGAATAAACGGTAAGCTTTACCTTGGCTTTAGATTCAACAGTTGTATCTTCCGGCAGCATATTAACATGAGCCTCATATTGTTGGTCTCCCTTTCCCAGCTTGCCGTAAATTGATGTGGAATCCCAATTGCTTATATTTCCCTTAAGGTCTATATCAAACTCAGTTTTATAAACTTCCTTGGTCGGAGATTCCATCTTTTTCATTTCTTCCTGGGTGGCATCATATTTAGGAGGTTTTGGCCTTGGTGTATATGTCTTTCTCTGTGTTTCTTCTTCTTTCTCTTTTTCCTTGCGTTTCTCGGCGATATCTGTCATATTAGCCTTTTTTTCTCCTTTAAGGTCTGCATAAATCCCAACCTTAAAAGAGCCCTCCAGACCTTCAATAGGTTCCGTCTCACCTGAAAACAGAATATAGACATTAACTTTAAATTCCCATTCGGAGCCTATTTTGTCATCATCACACTGGCCGATTATATTAATCCTTGTTTTGCTGCCGGCGTCCCAAACCGGATCAGCGAAATCCTTATCTTCTGTGCCATCTACTGAAATACAGTATGGCGGCTTTTTTACTTTTTTCGCCGTATATTTTGTCTTATAGGTAGGTT
>CAYWXN010000276.1:0-3076 GCA_964462075.1 uncultured Ruminiclostridium sp.
ATCAACAGCGCGAGATTATTTATTCTGAACGCACAAAGGTTTTAAATGGAGAAAACATTAAAGAATACATCATTAAAATGGTAGATAATATAGCTGAGAATATTGTAAGCATGTATTGCTCTGAAAGTGATATTCCTGATAACTGGGACTTAAAGGGACTTGCCTCATATGTAGAGAGCATTCTTTTACCCGCCGGAACACTGGATTTTGAGTCTATTGATCTTGAGACTGTTACCGCAAAGGAAATTAAGGATATTATAATTGAGAAGTCCTATAAAATGTATGAAGCAAAGGAAGCCGAATTAGGTGAAGAACTCATACGTGAAATTGAAAGAAGAGCATTACTCAGAAGTGTTGACGAAAAATGGATGGATCATATTGACTCCATGGATCAGTTAAAGTATGGTATCGGTCTTAGAGCTTACGGGCAGCATGACCCGGTAGTCGAATACAAACGTGAAGGCTTCGATATGTTCGATGAAATGATTCGAAACATCCAGGAAGACACGGTTAAAATGATTCTTCGAATTAAGAAAGAGAATATAGTTGTTAAACGGGAACAGGTTGCCAAGCCTACAATGGCTTCACACGGTGATGACGGAGTTAGAAAACCAAAAAAACGGGATGTTGCCAAGGTAGGACGTAATGACCCTTGTCCATGCGGCAGCGGCAAAAAATATAAAAAGTGCTGCGGTGCTAACGATTAGACATGAAATCTGAAAATCCGGTTAAATATACCGGATTTTTCTTGAATATAGAAGAAAAAGTGGTATATGTAGCAAGGTTTACTTGATGTATTGATAAAAGTAGTGTTACAATAATATCGTATAAATTTTTTTTCTATGATTTTATTGCAAATAATAGGTCTTGGAGGGGAATTATGCTGAACATTAAAGAAGAGTTATCAAGATATGAACTTATTGATGTAAAGAGCGTGGAAGAAAAAATCGGCATAATACCGGATGATATGAAGAATGCCATAGACCTTTACAATAAAGCTTTAGATGATCTAAGAAGTAATAACGAAGATATTGCAATAATTGCATTGAAAAAAGCTATAGCAATATATCCCGCATTTTATGAAGCCATGAATCTTATGGGAATTTGCTATTTAAGTTTAGATGATGAATATAATGCCAGACGTATGTTCAACAAAGTTATTAAAATGGAAGATAATAGCTTGCGAGCGTCAAATTATCTGGATAAACTTGATGGCAAAATTTCTGATGGAGACAGCAACAATAATGCCAGACAAAAAAAGTATAAAAAGGCTGCTACTGAAACGGTATCATGGATTAAAAGCGGTCTTTCCCCTGAGCGGAACAACCCGCCATATTACATAAAATATATACTGGGTTTCTTGCTGGGGATTTTAACATTATGTCTTGTTTGGATTATAGTTCCAGAGAGTAGCCCTATAAGCATTGATCTCGGCAACATTTTTAAGAAGACCGAAAGTATATCTCCCCAAATTGAAAAATTAGAAAAAGAAAAAACTGAGCTGACTAGCAGGCTGAAAGATGCAAATGAAGCCTTGAAAAAGTCTACTGATAGGGAGAAAGAGCTGCAGTCCCAAATAGAGCAAGTTGCGTATTGGAGTGAAATATTGAGGGACTTGCAAAAATTGGCCGATGAAGGGAAATATAAGGATGTAGTGATTCAGATTGAAAGGGATCTGTCAGGGCTTGAAAAACCTGCGGATATTGCGGCAGAGATTAGCGCTCTTAATGATGATTGCAAGCCAAAAGCAGTGACACAGTTCTATGAGGCGGGAAGGGAAATCTATAAATCCAATTCAAATGCAAAATCCGTCGAAACATATCAGGAAGCGGCTAGTGAGTATAGAATGGCAATTGGTATTATTGAGGAGCTGGATTTAAAACCTAATATATTAACAAGTGTTTATTATTATGGAGGGAAAGCAATAGCCTTATCCCAAGACCCCTCCAAGGAAGAAGCTGAAAAAGAAGCACTGCGTTGCTTTAGAATTATAACCGAGGTAGCACCCGGATCGGAAATGGCTTCCTATGCTTGGGGCAGAATTAATGATATAGAAGCCGGAAGAACTATAAAGCATTAAAAACGTAAATTAAGGGGTTGTCGTAAATGACAACCCCTACTTTTTATTTCATACCGAGCTATTTTGTAGCTAAAACCTTTTTAAGCTTGGCAAATCTGGGCAGTCCGTCCTCAATAGGGGGTTTGGACTCGCCTTCGATAAGAGGAAGAGCATAATCAATAAAGTCCTGGGTAAGTCCAGTACCTTCAGCGGTAATCCACTCTCTGGGGATTCTCTTTTCTGTATTAGCGACATCTGAAAGATTTACAAGAACATAATTACAGAAATACTTCCCGTTCTTTTCGGATCTCTCATAAGCTACCATGTGGTCTGTGGTTCCTTCAACGGCATATTGAACAGCCTTTTGTCCGGCAGTGAATGTCTCTTCAACATCTGTTTTTGAAGCCCAGTGAGCGGCGCATCTTTGAAGCAGTGAAAACTCGATTGCACGGGTTTTGCAACCAAGCTCGCTCTTTAATACATTAGCAAGAACTTGCGCTGTTCCGCCAAGTTGAGCATGCCCGAAGGAATCCTTTGTGTTGGCGAGATCAGAACCGTATTCCGAAATGTACTTACCGTTCTTATCCTTAATTCCTTCTGATACCGCAACAATTAGCTTATGATTATTGTTTTCATAAATCTTTTTACAATCAGCAATGAATTTGTTCATATCAAAATCTAACTCAGGAAGATATATAAGATCCGGTCCTGCACCTTTGTAAGAGGCTAGTGCGGTAGCTGCTGTAAGCCAACCGGCATTTCTACCCATAACTTCAAGTACACAAACCATAGGAGTGTCATAAACACGAGCGTCATGATAAACTTCCATAGTAGAGGTTGCTACATATTTTGCTGCGCTGGCATAACCGGGGCAGTGATCGGTAGCATAAAGATCGTTATCTATGGTCTTGGGAACGCCCATGACACGGCATTCATAACCGGACTTTTGCATAAATTTGCTTATCTTATTGCAGGTGTCCATTGAATCATTACCGCCGTTATAGAAGAAATAACGGA
>CAYWXN010000277.1:0-3062 GCA_964462075.1 uncultured Ruminiclostridium sp.
AGTAGTAATAATATATACGGAAAACTTTTTGTCAAGCTTTTCTTCAAGCTTATTCCACACATACCCTCTAAATATGAGTTCTTCAAACACCGGCGTTATTATCGTAAAATATGCAAGTGAAAAAGCTACAAAGAGTGACTTTTCTCCTGTTATAAGCGGTGTTAGAATAATCAGTGCCGATATAATAATTGTTGCTATGGCATAAACCAATTTGTGTTTTTGTGGGAACACCGATAGTGATTTGTTTTTCTTTTTCGCAAATATAACGCCGATAAATGTGAACAGGACCATAAACAAAGCAGATACTAGCGAGTCTGTAAACCGCGTTTTTTCAACAAAGCAAAACACACAAAATTTTAAACCGATCCTTGTGACTTGTATAAGAATCAATCCCACGATTATTTTAGATATCATCTTAAACTTAATAGTATCTTTTTCCAATTTAATCCCCTATCCTTTTTCCGGAACTTGTGCTGGTTGAAGAATGTCCATATCGGATTACAGATAAACCACTAATTTATGTTTTGGTGTGCACCGGTAACGAACCCGCATCCCGTTGATCCTAGTTTCATCTGTATTACCATCGACGGGATTCTGATAATACCCCATAAAATAAAGGTAAATATCTTTCCCGCTTTCACCGAAAATCAAATCTAATGTCTCCTGCAGCTGAGAAGTGTAATTATCGTCAAGTAAATCTTCAAATGTCAGATTTTCAACAGAGAATGATACTAAATCCTGATTACTGTCAATGCTGAAATTGAAAATATCAACATCATTGCCGCCCACAATCCGGCTTTTGCTCTCTTCAAGCATATAGTACACGTTCAGTTTACCATCATTAAAATCTAACTTAATAGTATTATCGCCATCACTGAGTACTTGAATTATTTGAGCAAGTCTATCGGGTATATTCGGGAATTTATCATAAGTATACGGCTCATATCCATCTTCACGCAAAATCAGGAGATCGCCCGCATCATCCAGCATACAGTTTTTTGTAGTGATATTTTTATCTGTGTTCTGTGGAATATTGGTTTTTAACTCATTTTGAGCCGTTCTTTCCAAGGGAGGGTTTTTTTCGGTACTTATCGTACAACCCGCCAAAAGCACTAAGTAACATATCGTTAGAAAAAACGCCCCTATTCCTTTCATTATTAAAAATCCCCTTACACAATATCTTATGTGTCTTCTGAAGTAATTCTAACTGCTGTGCCTCACTCTCTTTCATATGTTCACTATTTCAAATAAGTTGTTCGATTTATATGTAATAAAATCTATGAACTCTTTGATATTGCCAGACGATAAATCCTTCTTTTGTAAAACAGTAATCTTTTTGTTCCAGATCAAGATGATTAAATCCTCGGTTATAAAAACCCTTTCTATTTCACTGTAGCCTATTGTAGCGTTTTCATCTAATTTAACTTCATCATCCGTAAAGGTAACAGAAACCTTATCATTAGGAATTTTCTCGTATTCACCGAACATACAAAAAATAAAGTTATCAGTTTTATATTGGTTAAATCTGTTTATACTTGCCTTCAAATCTTTCAACTATAAACTTCTTGAATTCATCAGGATTATCAATATCTTTTTTTCTTATCAATGATGCTTGATTGGCTGTCAAATAAAAAATGAAATAATTTTTGCTTTCCATTACCGAAAAGAATTGATCGTACTTTAATTCGCCTGTTGATTTAAGCACCTTGTTTTCCATAACAATTCTATCGTCGTAAAATTTCAAGGAATTAATACTATCAAAGGTGCCTGTTTTGTCAGTCTTTATTCGTTGTGCATTTTTTCTTTCAACTTTAAAAATGACAACTATAATTGCAAGTAAAAATAATAGGATCCAACTAATTATAAGTCGTACTATCATAAAATTTCCATTATCATAACTTATTATAATGCTTGCAATTAAACTAATTAAACAAATAAATGGAATTACAAATTTGTTCTTTTTAAAGGTAGCGATATATAAAAATTTTTTATAGTCTTCCTTTGACATAATCGTGTTTATTACAATTCTCGGCTCTTCCATTTTTATCCTCCATGTTTATCGTCTGTACTGGCTGCAACAGCTGGGAATCATGTTTCGAAACCCTTTCTTGCACAATACACCGCATAGTTATAATACTTATAAACAACATCTACCATACTGAATCCTGTTTCCTTAAGCATTTCAAGATGACGCAGCAAAGAAATAGGCCGGTCTTCAGCGTAATAATTAGGCAGCCATTTGTTTTCAACTTCGTCAACAGAAGTATTGTTCACCATAAAATTCTTCCATTTTTGCAGATAGACCTGCTGCAATAAAGTATCGTCGCTTGTCACTACATCGATGTTTACAAAGATACCTCCATCGTTTAATGCTCCAAAAATCTTAGCATAAAAACCCTGCTTATCTCCATCGGTCTCCAAGTGGTGCAATGCCAGTGATGAAACAATGGCATCATATTTTTGAGGGAAAACAAATGTATTGAAATCAGCTTGAATCAGAGTAGTGTCTGGACCGTTTTTCGCTGAAGCAATATCAAGCATATTCTTTGCTATATCAACACATGTAAGATCAATATTAGGAAAGGTATTTTTAATTTCTCTCGATATAGTTCCGGTACCACAGCCCAGGTCTATAACAGAAAATGTCTGATCTTGTGTAAAAGGCAGGATAGAAACCAATACTTCTACCATTTGTCTATAATTGGGTATTAGCGTTAAAATAATTTCATCGTATTTTTTTGCTTCTTCTTCAAAATGGTCTATTATACGTTGATTGCTCATAGTTTTCACCTTTCTAAATATGAGGTATTGTTAATCAAGTCGCAAGATCATAGAAGTATATTCTGAGTTTTTCTCAGTAAAACCAAGTTGTTTATACAATGGAAGTCCGGCTTTAGTTGCAGATAGTTCAATAAATGATAGATTTAAGCTTCTGGCTTCTTCAATTATATATTGTAATACCCTGGAAGCAAATCCCTTTCTTCGAGAATCTTTATATGTAAGTACATTGAGTAAAGTACCCGTTTTACCTGTAATGAATAATGGATTTGCAGGCTTTTCTG
>CAYWXN010000278.1:0-3040 GCA_964462075.1 uncultured Ruminiclostridium sp.
ATCCAATGGAGAAAAAAAGCTTAAAAAGTTTTTTATTGACCAAAAGGTTTCCGGGAGAAAAAGGGATATAATCCCCCTGATAGCCCAAGGTAATAATATAGTATGGATTGTGGGGATGAGAACCTCAGAAGACTATCGGGCACGAAAGGATAGTAAAAATGTATTGATGCTTTCGTGGAGTTATTTAAAAGACGGAGGAGAAAATAATGCCTAAAATAAGCGTACTGGTATCAAGAGAAGAAATCAAAGCTAAGACCCAAGAGCTGGCTAAAAGAATTTCCAAGGATTATGAGGGTAAGGATCTTTTACTGGTTAGTGTTCTCAAAGGCGGATTCATATTTTTAGCTGACCTTTGCAGAGCTATAGAAATTGATGTAAGTATTGATTTTATCTCTGTAAGCAGCTATGGAAATTCAACGGTATCATCGGGGGTTGTGAGAATTCTAAAAGATATTGATTATGATATTACCGGAAAACATATATTAATAGTTGAAGATCTTATAGATACAGGATTAACGCTTACATATCTGAAGGATTTGTTTGCGGCAAAACATTGTGCAAGCGTTAAGGTATGTACTATTTTAGATAAACCATCAAGAAGAAAGGCCCCCTTGGATGTGGATTATCAGGGTATCGTCATTCCTGATAAATTCGTGATCGGGTATGGTCTTGACTATGCCGAAAAATACCGTAACTTGCCTGATGTATGTGTGATAGAGGAATTGTAATTAAATTTCTTTATTATTGTTTTTTTGTAATTGGTATGTTACCATAGTATGAGTTTAAAATGGAAGTATTATCTTCTTTAATAAAGTGTTCGCAGGAGGTTGAATATATTTGAAGAGAGTTAGGGGCTTTAGCTTTTACATTATCATATTTGTGATTACAGCCCTAATCATAATGTTGTATAGTAATATCAGTAATCCTACTGTTATGAAATATTCTGATTTTCGTAGAGAATTAAACAATGGGAATGTAAAGAATGTAACGGTGCAGACTCTTCAGGCTGATGTCGTGTTGGGACGTGCTTCTGGAAATTTCTCACCGGATTACAGGTATTCAATCAGTTTCCTTTCCCAGGAATCCTTTATGGAGATTTTGGACAAAGCTTTTGATGAAGGAAAGCTTCAGAACTATGATGTAGAGAAGAAATCAAGCCCGCCATGGTGGCTTGAAATGCTTCCGATGTTCGCCATGGTTATTCTGGTTGTTTTCTTCTGGATATTCTTTATCCAACAGTCACAGGGCGGAGGAAACCGTGTTATGTCCTTTGGCAAGAGCAGGGCACGGATGGCTAACGATGATACCAAGCTTAAGGTGCGCTTCACCGATGTTGCCGGTGCCGACGAAGAGAAAGAAGAACTCGAAGAGATCGTAGAGTTCTTAAAGGAGCCAAAGAAGTATGTTGAACTAGGAGCCCGCATACCAAAAGGTGTGCTTTTAGTGGGCCCTCCCGGAACGGGTAAAACTCTTCTGGCTAAGGCAGTAGCAGGGGAAGCCGGAACTCCTTTCTTCTCCATTAGCGGTTCTGACTTCGTGGAAATGTTTGTGGGTGTTGGTGCATCTCGAGTTCGTGATTTATTTGAGCAGGCAAAGAAAAATGCGCCTTGTATCGTATTTATCGATGAAATTGATGCAGTGGGCCGGCATAGAGGAGCAGGTCTGGGCGGCGGACATGACGAACGTGAGCAGACCTTGAATCAGCTATTGGTTGAAATGGACGGTTTTGGTGTTAATGAAGGAGTTATTATTCTCGCAGCCACCAACCGACCTGATATCTTGGACCCTGCTTTAATGCGTCCCGGACGATTTGACAGACAGGTTCTGGTCAACTATCCCGATATAAGAGGACGTGAAGCCATTTTACAGGTTCATTCCAAAAACAAGCCCTTAAATGATGATGTAGATTTAAAGGATATTGCCAAGACAACACCCGGATTTACCGGAGCAGATTTGGAGAATCTCCTCAACGAGGCGGCTCTTCTTGCCGCACGTAAAAATCTTAAGAACATCACAATGGCAGAGATAAAAGAGGCTAATTATAAGGTTATGATGGGTCCCGAAAAGAAGAGCAGAGTAATTAGTGATAAAGAAAAGAAGCTTACAGCTTATCATGAGGCAGGCCACGCAATTGCGGTACGTCTCGTTTCAACAACAGTGAAGGTAGATCGTGTTACTATTATTCCTTCTGGCCGTGCCGGAGGCTTTACCTCATACAAACCCGATGAGGATCGTCAGTACACCACAAAGGGTCAGCTTATAGAACGAATCATTGTGAGCCTTGGCGGTAGAGCGGCAGAGGAATTGATGCTGGGTGAAATCAGTACCGGGGCATCAAGTGATTTAAAGAGTGCCAATGGTACAGCAAGGGATATGATAACCAAATACGGTATGAGTGATGAGCTTTCAAATCTGATATTCGGCGATGAAAACGATGAAGTTTTCTTAGGCAAGAGCTATGGTCATACACGTAACTACAGTGAGGAAATATCAGCTAAGATAGATGCCGAAATCAAGAGGATCATTGATGACGCTTATAATAAGGCGAAAGATATCCTCACAGAAAACAAACAGAAGCTTGAGGATATAACCGCAGCCCTTCTTGATAAAGAACGTCTTGAGGCCGATGAATTCGAGGAAATTTTCAAGAATGGATATAATCCGCCGGCAGTCGAGGCATAAGAAAATAATAGATGATAGAAATGGTACCTTTACAGGGTGCCATTTTTTATATAAGAGTATCAGTTTTCGATTGTAGGAATGTTTGTCTCGCCTGTTCATATATGATAAAATATTAGAAAAATCGTGGTTAAACTTGGGAAGAGGCAATGCCAAAAATGAATGATATCAAGGTAATGAGATTCATAAAGCCTGTCTATAATAAAAGCCTTATCCTTTCAAGGCTGGGTTATGACAAATATCGTATCGAGCTTTTGGATGGAACAATGCAGGAAGTGGAAAGGCTAATAAATGATACTGAAAACACCTTAATTATCACAGCAGCATACCGTATTATTGATATCACAAATATAAACTCTCC
>CAYWXN010000279.1:0-3034 GCA_964462075.1 uncultured Ruminiclostridium sp.
CCGGATATTCTAAAGGATAGTTTACAGCCACAGTATAATGATCCATAGCCTCATCCCATTGAACGGGCGCCCAATGGAAAACCACCAGAGGTTTCCCTTCATCTGATATTGTTTTCGCAAGATATCCGGCCCCGGCCATATCTGCAGCAAACCTTATTTTGTAAGTAAGGTATTCTCCTCCAAGCCGCGTATCTCCAGAATTAATAATATCGTATCTGCCACCGCCGAGGTCTATTATATCTATATCAAAGACAGAATTATCATCTTTGATAACACAGGAAAAATCATAATCAAAAACTGGGTTAAGCTCGTCGAAACCTTCCAATGTAAATGCCAGCATGGTTTTACCCGGCACCAGATTGTAACGCACTGTATATGTAATAATTGCCATGCCAGAGGGCTGCAGGATTACATCAGTTTCTACAAACCCAAGATTTGCAATTTCAGAGGCATTTACCATTAATGTGGGTAAAAAAACCATAATTATTATTAAGATCACAATCAAACTTTTTTTCATATTCTACCTTTTCCTTTATACTAACTATAAATAAAGCATACCCGCATCATATTAAGCGGCGAATATCTTTGGTTATATTCTAGTCCAATATCAAGCATCTTGTAAAGAATCCCATCCAATCATCCTAAAATCTCATATCACATTTCCCTACTGATAACTTGTGAAGGCTTTGCTATAAATTTGAATAAATTTTTAATTAAATCGACTTTTTAAGAAACACTATAGTGGAATAGCATTGTTACGGGAGGAGATTGGTTGGTTGGTATTTTATTTGCTTTACTTGCAGGATTGTTAATGAGTGTTCAAGGTGTTTTTAATACCCGCGTAATGGATTCATCGAATATGTGGGCTACAAATAGTTGGGTACAATTCACAGCCTTTGTAATAAGCATAAGTGTATGGTTCTTTGCAGGCAGAGAAAACTTATTCTCAGTGTTCAATGTCGATAATAAATTATACTTATTTGGCGGTGTCATAGGTGCATTTATTACATTTACCGTCATAAAAAGCATATCCGGATTAGGGCCTGCGTATGCTACCATGTTAATTCTATTGGCGCAGCTTGTTGTTTCTTGTTTAATTGAAGCATTTGGCTTTTTTGGCACCGAAAAGGTCTGTCTTGATTGGAGCAAATTAATTGGAGTTGCTCTAATGATTGCAGGAATTATTGTTTTTAAGCGATAATAAAAACCCCACCCGTAACGCCATAGAAGATGGCTGACGGGTCCCGGAAACTATGTTGTTTCAATAACAAGCAGGTACTCTATGCATAACATAGAATACCTGCTTGATTAATTGCATCAACTAAAAAAACTCTCCGATTTTTCTGTTCTTTTTATATACTAGTTTTTATAAACAATTATTCCTGATGAATTACGTTTAATATATATTGTATCTTTAGAGATTCTCTCGTATTTTAATTTTTCCGAAACTAAAAGCATTTTATTCGGAGTTTTATAATACATACCTTTATCTCCGCCTTTAACAAATTGAACCAAATCATCTTCATACTTGTCTATATCATCGCTGTCAACACTCTTTTCTTTATCATAAGTGATAAATTCCATATCATCGGCCAGTTCTTCTACGTCATCATAACGTAAATCATCCGCATAATCTTCTAAAGTGGTATCATCATAATAACCTATATCTTCAGCATCCTCAGTCTCATATGTAAAGTTTATAAAGTCCTTGCCTTTCTTGAATTTTGTTATTTTAATATCTATATCATAATTGTCGCTGAAATAATCAACCAGATCTTCTTTAATATCTTTATTATCGTCTTTAATTCGTATATCATATAGTTTTTTTGCATCTTTTTCTGATAAGGAACAGGCTACGGATACTGAGTCTTTTTTAAAAGTTACGAAAGACTCTCCTTGCTCAAGCTTGGTTTTTGAGCACCCAGTTAAAGATAATAAAATAATTAATGTTAGTGGCAATAATGCTTTTTTCATGTTATCCCTCTTTTTTCTTGATATTTTAATATAAATTATTGATTTTATGTTAATTATAGCACAAAAAATACATTTCTTCTAAATTACTTTGTTTAAGTTAATTTATTACCTTTGGAAATTCGGTGCCTTATCAAATATGGTCATTTTGTGCTCTTCTTTTGAGTAGATTTCATCTTCCCAAAAGAATGAACCCATCTGTCATTATATCCATTACCTTTGTAAACAGGCTCGGTAGTTTGTCGGTCTTGTCGTTTTTTTCGATGAGATATTCCACTATGATATTTGTGATCTCAGAAATAATTACCGATCCTTCATCAAAACGATTTGAAACTTCTACCCATGCCTGATTCCCAAATTCTTTTCCTAAATCCTTTAGGACACGGCTCATTTTATCAAAGCCGCCATTAAAGCTCACTTCATCCGGCTTTCTGATACCACGCAGCGCATTCGGGACAGTCGGCACCGTGCCGAAAAAAGTCACCATGTTTATAAGTATTTTATCATAATCCTCTTTCGTAAGTTCGTTTTTTAGCCTAGGCAATTCATATATAAATTTTTGAAATCCCTTTCTGCCAACAAAGCTCACCGGCGGATTCAAAAAAATCTCACCCTTTTTCGCCAACGCTTCCTTTGCAATCTCGTATTTTTTCTTCGACGAATTCATTCGGACCGTGCAGACAGTATTCGGCTTAAAGAAGTCCGGATAACTGCAATCCCAGGCACAACGCAATTCATCGTAGGAAAGCGTTTGTACCTCTTCGCGTCCGCAGTCAAACAGATAAATACATCGTGCATCATCATCATAGCCAACCATTAAGACATAGTGAAAGGGAATATGCCCTACATGATATAGTTTTAAATAGTACGGAAGATAGTACATATCAAGAGCTCCTAAAACAGTCGGATACCCAGCATCAATTTCAGCCTTTGCCTTCTTGATTGCCGCCATGTTTTCATTCCATTTGATGTTCTGTACGGATGCAAGATATACGGTGTTCTGGTCATTCAGGTTCAGGCTTACATTCTCGGAAGAAACATATTTGTACTTGTCTCCATCGAT
>CAYWXN010000280.1:0-3018 GCA_964462075.1 uncultured Ruminiclostridium sp.
ATAACAGCGACTCCTCATCCCCCACAGAATTCTTAGCTTTATCAAAGGGGGCTTTGGTTCTTGACACTTTTAAGGAATTTAAATATGAATACAAAACTAATTCAGGTGGAACCGAAGGTTTTGTATCCATCGGTTATGTAAGCCTGGGCAGCGAAACTATTGATGGTGTCAAAACCGAGCATTTAAAAGTGGAAGTGGTGGAAAATGATAAAGTCACCGAATTCGAAGGATGGTATAACGAGAAATGGGAGGCTGTTAAGTACAAGGACAGCGAGGGTGAAAAAACCGGTATGGAGGCAGCCATGTCGGGAATGTCTCTTGGTATGATGGTACAGATTTACAGTAATCTTTTGAAACTCAATTCTACCTTTTTAAAGGAAGACTTAACTGTTGATGAAGACATGTTTGACCTGAAGGATAAATCAAAGGAAACTGTGGATCTGGGAGATGGAAGTATAAAAGTTCAGAAATTTGTGTTGTCTTCAAAATTCGGACAAGGACAAAGAATATTGTGTATAGCAGAAATCGATGGAAAGAGTATGTATACATTAATGGAAACTATTTCTAAAGATAATGTAACTACTGACAGTATGAAAGTTGTACGTGCCATACCTCGTTGATAATCATTAATAGGAGCTATGATCTTGTATAGGCCCGGGATGTTTGATTTGCCTGGGCCTTTTAGATTCTTGTAATAACTGAAAGTTTGTAAAGCGAACCATTTTATTTTGAGTAAAGCTTATTATAATTTAAAGGTGTTCATGGGGTGAAAAATAATGGCTAAAAAGAAAATTATCACATTTTTCTTGATTTTTTGTTTTATACTTTCCGCATGCACAAGCCCGGTTAACATCAACAATAATGAAGAGGGAGCGGGGAACCCGGGAGATGATGAGGCCGCACCAGGGGCTCAGGTCACTGCTAATGCTGAAGATTCTGAAGATATAACTGATAATTCCGATACCTCGAATGTATCGGGTGCTGAAGCTCCATCTGAAAATTCAGATACATCCGATTCATTAGGCAATTCGTCGGCATCCGATGAATTTGATCTTGAAGATACAAGCGATGTTACTATATTGGAAGATTATACCGGCGGGAACGTAAAGATCACTGATGCCGATCTTGGCTCCACCACCTTCAGTGTCAAGGAATCAAGATCCGCAACTGTCTCTGAAACTTTTACAATGGATGGTCCTGAAAAATCCATTGAACTTTGGGATGAAAAAAGAAATGTTACCTGGAAGCTGACTGTTCCCGAAGGAGCACTTCTAAGCGATACCGAAATTAAAATGACACTTTTATATAATTTAAGCGGCTCGGAATCGACCGGTACATTAGATTGCGGCGTAATGCTCGAACCTGATGGGTTGCAGTTTGTAAAGCCGGCTACCTTGACTGCCGATGGTGATTATGAGCATGCCTTTGCATACTCGGCAAAACATGACGGATCAAATCTTGATATAGCCTTCGCGGAATTGAAGGACAGCGATATAGCCATACAGGTTTCTCATTTCAGTATGTACGCACTGAAGCAAATGACTCAGGCAGAGTTCGACAAGCTGGTGAAAACCGAAATTTCCAAAGCCGAAGCAATCTTGAAGGAGGCTATAGAAGAAGCAAAGTTGGTAGAGAAGGAGCCAATCACAATCATTCCTTTGCCTACCTGGTCAAAATGCTTGCTTCATGACGAAGAAAGCGAAAAAACACAGAAGGCTTACGAGGAATTAGATGTCTTATACGAAAGGCTGGCTTCGCCGGAATATTCAGTTCTTAAAAAGATGATTGAATCGCTTGCAACCATTTCACAGTGCCACGGTAAGACAAAACAACCATATGAAAAATACTGGAATAAGCTATCATACCGACTATATAGAAAAGCCATCAAAGTGCTTAAGGAATATGGGTCAAACAAGGAGACCATTGTCCCGGCAATAAATATCTCCATGCGTTTGCTGAAAGATTCGTCCTGGAACTCCGAAGTTACAGATGAAATGGTCCAGGGAGCATTCAGAATGGCGGGCAGGTATGCTATTCAAGCAAGTGAGGCTTATCTGAATGACATCGTAAAATATCATGATTATTGTTCAATGTCGGCCGTATGGAGCTTAGCCCGTGCCGGATACTTTTTCAACGATGAGGAGTATGAAACCTCATCTGTTAATTTTGAAAGATTAGTTGCCGCTATGAAATTCAAATTTGAGTTTGATGGCAAAATTATTGGTTATAGTAATAATGGTAAACATACATACACCTATACAGTTGATGCAAAAATACCGGATATCAAAGATCAGGTTACTGACGGGCACAAGGTTGTATGTATGGGGTCGGGCAAGATCAGCGATTTTGTAAGTACGGATTCGAGCCACATGAAGGCAGTCCTGCCGGCAGAGTTTGAAGTCGCCTCGTTCCTGGATTTTCATTATCCATGCGAGGATGAGTCAACCATAGTGTTAATCGATAAACCTGCTCCTTTATCAATGACCTATTATGTAGATGATAGTAAAGAAAAAAAATTGGAAATGTCGGTGTTCAAATATAGCTGGATGGAGTTTTTCGCACCTCATTTATCGGAAGAGGGTGAAGGGTACCATATAGAAATTAAAATGATCAACGGTCAGGCAAGCCATAAACTTGATATGACCAACTCTCTCGACTACGGTAAGATTGAATATAAATTTAATTTAGAACACATTCCCAAGTAGTCAAAAGGTTGCATATCACTTTAAACATCAAAAGCACTTCACCAAATGATATTGTACATATTTTACCATATGTTGTTGTACCAACAAAGATGGGTTATAATTTAACTCATAATTTGATATGCCGATTTACTATATGGAGAACTAAAATGGAATGACGTTTTGAAAGAGGGGGGGTACACATAGTGGCACAGATAACATTGGGACAGACAGGGATTACAACTGACCGTAATGCATTTGGTGCATTACCGATTCAGCGGGCTGATATGGGAACGGCAGTAAAAATTTTACGAAAGGCATACAAGGGGGGCATAAC
>CAYWXN010000281.1:0-2101 GCA_964462075.1 uncultured Ruminiclostridium sp.
GAGGCAATTTCATGGCATCTTTCTCATATATTAAAGGTTAACCCCGAAACAGATTGCAGAATTACATTCAATGAAATCACTAAGAATGCTGTTATAAATGCCGTTAAACAGCCCAGAGCAATAGATATGAGTCTGGTTGATGCACAGCAAGCCAGACGTATTTTAGACCGTATTGTAGGCTATGAAATAAGTCCTGTCCTTTGGAAAAAGATAAGAAAAGGCTTAAGTGCAGGTAGGGTACAATCAGTAGCCACCCGTATAATATGTGACAGAGAGACAGAAATAGAAAACTTTATTCCAAAAGAGTACTGGTCTATTGACACCAAATTCAAAAAAGAAGATGGATTAATATTTTCAGCCCGTTTTCACGGAAAGAACGGTAAAAAACTGGAGATTAAAAATAAGGATGAATCAGATGAAATCCTCGCATTATTAAAGGATTCTGATTTTAAAGTATCAAATGTAAAGAAAAGTGAAAAGAAAAGAAATCCGGCACCGCCATTCATAACCAGTACGCTGCAGCAGGAAGCTTCCCGTAAGCTTGGTTACAGTGCACAAAAGACTATGATGATTGCACAGCAGCTGTACGAAGGTGTGGAGATAGGGAATGAGGGCTCAGTTGGTTTAATTACATACATGAGAACTGACTCGGTTCGGTTATCTGATGATGCCATAAAAGAAGCCAGAAATTATATTCTGAATCATTTCGGTAATGAGTATTTGCCGTCAAAGCCCAGATATTTCAAGACCAAATCTGCGGCACAGGATGCTCACGAAGCCATACGCCCTTCTTATGCCGGACGAGATCCCGAAAGTCTGAAAGACTGGCTTTCCGCCGATCAATATAAACTGTATAAACTTATTTGGGACAGATTTCTGGCCTGCCAGATGGAGCCTGCTGTTTTCGATACAATTTCTGTTGAAATTGAAGGTAAACCAAAAACCCTAGACAACAAGACTGTGGTAAATTTAAAGGCCAGCGGATCAAAATTAGTATTCAAAGGATTTATGGCTTTATATGTGGAAGGAAAAGATGATGATGAGGATGAAGATTCACAGATGCTTCCAAGTATTAATAAGGATGAAAGCTTAACTCTGATAAATACAGAACCTAATCAACACTTTACTGAACCACCTGCCCGATATACTGAGGCTACATTGGTTAAAGCATTGGAAGAAAAGGGAATAGGACGACCGAGTACTTATGCACCTACAATAAGCACCATAATTAACAGAGGTTATGTGGAAAGAAATAAAAAACAATTAGCTCCCACCGAACTGGGCAAGATTGTTAATCAGCTTATGGTGGCTAACTTTGCTGATATAGTAAATGTTAATTTCACTGCCGAAATGGAGAATAAGCTGGATAAGGTTGAAGAAGGCGCTCTTCAATGGAAGGTTGTACTGAAGGAGTTCTATGAACCGTTTAAAGAGACTGTAAAGAAAGCTGAGACAATAAGCAAAATTGAAATGCCTGTCGAAGTTTCAGATGAAATTTGTGATAAATGCGGCAAGCAAATGGTTATAAAAACTGGACGCTTCGGAAAATTTCTGGCTTGTCCGGGATTCCCCGAATGTAAAAATACTAAACCCTTCCTTGAAGAAGCAGGGGTGAAATGTCCTAAATGCGCCGGTAAAGTTATTTACAGAAAAACAAAACGGGGCAGAAAATATCTTGGGTGTGAGAATTATCCGAAATGTGATTTCATGACATGGGATATGCCCTCTGATAAAACCTGTCCAAAATGCTCAAGCTTTGTTACACAAAAATCAAAGGGGAGTACTATCACCTATAAATGCTCCAATTCAGAATGTGACTACCTTGAGGAACAGCAGAAGGAAGGCAAGAGAAAAACCGCAACTAAAACTAAGAAATAAAAGAATACTGAGCGTCTTGTCACTCTGAGTGCAGCGAAGAGTCTTATTAGATTAAGTATTTGATGCGAGGTGCCTGTAGAGTGAGTCAAATGCGCCGCTCCGAAAATCCGTCCGGGATTTTAGTCGCGTAGCCATACGACTCAATTGAGTCGTTTTGCGACATAGAAACAGGCTGTTGGCATGGAGCGCTAAATCGCAGCAGTCTACAGCCGCTCCCGGTTTA
>CAYWXN010000281.1:2111-2992 GCA_964462075.1 uncultured Ruminiclostridium sp.
CGCGTAGCTACGCAATCCTTGCTCCGCTGACGCCATTTGACATCACTCACGGCACCTAATATAGTTTTACTGTACTTATTGGACAGGTATATGTCGACTTTCATAGATTCAGTCAGACCCAGCTAAGCGGCGTGACTGTTGCGATTTAAAGCGAAGCGTTAAAATTATTCCCTTTCATAGTCGGTGTAATAATCTATAGTTCTGTCATAAGAATCATACGCTTTTTGGATCAAATCTTCAGGATAATTACTATTGTTATAATAATCTCTGGTCGGAATAGGCAATATTCTATGAATAATATTTTTCGTGCCTACTCCTTCACGGCTTACCCATACAGGGGTATGCTTTACCTTATTGATTATTGTTTTCTGTGTTTCGGGATCCTTTAAAAACTCAATGGTAACGAGTATGCTGTCTTCACGAAGCCATTTTTTATCCTTAGGATCATCAAACCATTCATGCCATTGATTGGTCAAAAAGTTACCCATAGAATAAATAATATATTTTGTTTCACCGTTTACGACTCGTGTTTCAGTGGGCTGTATAACATGAGGGTGGGAGCCTAAGATAACATCGGCACCCCACTCGAACATATCATTTGAAAGGCTGATTTGTTGTTCATTAGGTTTTCTCCAGTACTCATGACCCCAATGCATTGAAATGACAGTTACATCAGCCTTTTCTTCAAGCTCTTTTATTTCTTTCTCCATACGAGCTCTGTCAAAGAAAGCTAAATGCTTTGCAATTTCATCAGAGGTCAGCAATCCTTCATTACCGTTACTGCCATAGGTATAAGCCATAAAACCTATTTTTATTCCGTTAATGTCTTTGATTATATATCTTGGTTCTTCGCCGTTATAGGCGCCTATGATATCAAGGCC
>CAYWXN010000282.1:0-2990 GCA_964462075.1 uncultured Ruminiclostridium sp.
TTACCCATGCTATTTTCTGTCTTCCTGATTCGGCTAAAGATATGTCTCTGATCGATGAATTCATAGTTACCTCCAGTTTTCGATTATATCGCTTACCAGCCCGGAAAATTTTTGCTCAGCCAGTCTTCCGGTTTCCATAACCTCTTCGTGGTCCAAGGGCTGATCTAATACTCCTGCCGCCATATTTGTGATACATGATATGCCTAAAACCCTCATTCCCATATGCCTTGCCGCTATTGTCTCGGGTACGGTTGACATACCCACAGCATCGGCTCCCATAAACCTGAGTGCTTTGATTTCGGCCGGGGCTTCGTAAGACGGCCCCTTGCAATAGGAATATATCCCTTCTTTCAAATCAATTCCCAGCTTTCGGGCAGATTCCAACGCAATTTTTCTCAGTTTCCGATCATATATCATGGACATATCAGGAAAACGCGGGCCTAAATCATCTATATTTTCACCTCTCAACGGATTTTCGCAGAAAAAGGAGATGTGGTCGGAAATGAGCATCAAATCTCCTGGCGTAAATCCGGTATTGACGCCTCCGGCAGCATTGGTCACAATTATGTTCTCAATTCCCATTCTCTTAAAAACGCGCACCGGAAAAACTACGGTATCCATGTCATTTCCCTCATAATAGTGGAAGCGTCCTTTCATGGCTACAACCTTGCGATTTTTTAAGGTTCCAAAGATTAGCTTGCCCTCATGCCCCACAACAGTGGTTCTCGGAAAATTAGGTATCTCTTCGTATGAGATCTCAATACTGTCCTCGATAGAATCTGCAAGTTTCCCCAAGCCCGATCCCAGTATAATTGCTATCTCAGGTGTAAATTCAATTCTGTTTTTAAGATAATGAGCAGTTTTATCCAGTCTCTCAATTGTATCTACCATGTTAACCCAGCCTCCTTTTGTTTACTACTATACACAAAGATTCTTCGCCGCGCACAGAATGACGCAGAGCGTCAGTTTAACATATACAGTATACCCTATACCATTAAAATAGAGTCAATTGACTGCTTTCAGCCATACCTTCAAAGCATCGGTGATCATCCAGGATTTCAATCACAGCCTTGGAAACACCCGCCTTCATTTTAAAATCCTCAACCGAAATAAACTCTTCTCCACTTTTTCTCGCCTCAACAATATTATTTGCCGCTGCTGCACCTAAACCCTGTAATGCAGTAAACGGAGGAAGTATACCCTCATCGGTTATCAAAAAGCGGGTTGCCTCGGATTTATATAAATCTACCGGTAAGCATTTAATTCCCCGTACATACATTTCCTGAGCCACCTCAAGAATAGTCTGCATATCCTTTTCTTTATTGGTTGCGGCTTTTCCCTTGTTTTCGATTTCCTCGATAGCTCTTTTAATTGTATCAAGACCCTTTGAAACAATATTTGCATCAAATGTATCGGCTCTGACAGAAAAATAAGTAGCGTAAAATGCCTCGGGATAGTAAACCTTAAACCACGCTATGCGGAATGCCATCATTACATAGGCAGCAGCATGGGCTTTGGGAAACATGTATTTTATCTTTTTGCAGGAATCTATATACCATTGAGGTATACCTTTTTCAGCCATTAATTCTTCATTTTCCGGGGTCAGGCCTCTGCCTTTTCGAACACTCTCCATGATTTTAAAAGCCGTTAACGGCGGTAAATCATTCTGTATCAGATAAATCATAATATCATCACGGGTACATATTACATTTGACAGTGTTGTAACATTTGCCCTTACTAATTCCTGGGCATTATTCAACCAGACATCGGTGCCGTGAGATAATCCCGAAATACGTATAAGCTCGGCAAAGGTAGTGGGCTTAGTATCCACCAGCATTTGACGTACAAATTTAGTTCCGAATTCGGGAACCCCATAGGTTCCCACTAGGCTGTTAATCTCTTCGGGACTCACTCCAAGAGGCTCCGTCCCCGAAAATATACCCATGGTCCTCTTTTCCCCTATTGGTATGGTTGTCGGATCCACCCCTGTTATGTCCTCCAGCATGCGTATGACTGTAGGATCATCATGACCCAGAATATCAAGCTTCAGGATACGTCCGCTTATGGAATGATAATCAAAATGGGTTGTTATTATATTAGAATCGGTATCGTCAGCAGGTCTTTGTATGGGCGTGAAATCATATATATCTTTATAATGCGGAACAATCATAACCCCACCGGGATGCTGACCTGTTGTTCTTTTTATACCGGTACACCCGGAGGCAAGCCGCTCTATTTCGGCACGTGTTCCAATTTCCTGTTTTTCATCCAGATAATTTTTCACAAATCCATAGGCTGTCTTATCGGCAATAGTTGCTATGGTACCTGCTCTGAAGGTATATCCTTCGCCAAATAAATCTATCAACTCAGGAAACATGTCACCTGCTTCGAGGGAAGGTATATCCTTCGCCAAATAATTCTTCTGTATATTTGTGAGCCCTTGACTGGTATTCACCCGAGAAATTCAGGTCAATATCAGGCTCCTTATCTCCGTCAAATCCTAAAAAGGTTTCAAATGGAATATCATAGCCGTCCTTAATCAGAGGTTCTCCACAGACAGGACAAGCTTTATCAGGCAAATCGAAGCCGCAACCTATACTAGCATCCTTATCGTAGAACTCCGAGTATTTACACTTTCCGCATCGATAATGTGAGGGAAGGGAATTCACCTCGGTTATACCTATAAGATATGCTATAAAACTCGAGCCTACAGAACCTCTGGAACCAACCAGATAACCGTCTTCTAATGATTTCATAACAAGCTTCTGAGCAATCATATACATTACAGAGAAACCATTTTTAATTATTGAATTCAGTTCTCTGTCAACTCTTGCCCGCACAAGCTCGGGTAACGGATCTCCATAAAGCTCCGCCACCTTTTCTTCGCTAAGGTTTTTTATCTCATCCTCAGCACCATCCATATTAGGAGGAAAGGTACCGTCCGGTATAGGCTGAATAACTTCAATACTATCGGCAATATTGTTTGTATT
>CAYWXN010000283.1:0-2973 GCA_964462075.1 uncultured Ruminiclostridium sp.
TTATAACTAATGGTGAAAAAGTTGTTAAGCAAAGTGAGAGATTATGAAAGAATGGCATTCAAGGGGTAAGGGGTTCGATCCCCCTCATCTGCACCACAATAAAAGCCTTAAAAACATTATGTTTCAGAGCTTTATTTATTGTCCGTGCGGAGATGTAAAAATCGGTTTATTGAATCTGAATTGAATGAAAATTTTAAACTTTGTCAATTCATAAATCCATTAGCTCTTTTGAATATTTGACATTCCTATATGGTTTTACCTCCTGCTCCATATATCTGAAAAACAATTTTTATTTTTCGTGCGGCATGTTTTTATTACCTAAACTATTGAATCGTATTAAGACATTGAAATATCTTATCTCCTCCTGTACGCCTTGGCTACGACAACACCTATTCACAGGTGTAGCTGATACGCAACCAGCTTAATAGCTCGTTGGTATATGAAGTTACTCACTAAATATGTAAAAAAATCCTTTAATGCGTTCACACCAAAAAACGCCAAATTTCACGTAAATATGTCTATTTTTTATGTAAATTATAGTATTATTCATATTAGATGTATATAATTAGGATATGAAATATTTTTCTATGGAGGATTGTTTTGGGGGGTGATAATGCAATATGTGGGACGATGTTGAAACAGCTCAAGATTTCCTTAACTTTTCTGTAATTCCTAAGACAGTCGGTGAACTAATTGCTGGAGAACAGGAAACGGCATTCAGCGATTTCGTTGACAATAAAGTAGAGAAATTGAAAATCGTTGAAAAATTACTTAATGACTTTGCTATAATAAATTCTTCAGCACCTCGAACGCTGTTGTTCCAACGGGATGACGGTCACGCTTTGCTTCTTGATGACAAAGAAGATGAGAATGGTGGTATTGCGGTTTGCCTTGCGCCAAAGGAGTCAATTATCTCACAGGATGAGTATCTGTAGCAGTTAAATAAGTAGCGTTATGTGGATGATAGAAAGTCTATTACGCATAGTGCTTTTTCATAAAGAATTTAATGTAAACTGTCGTATATTCCATTGATATCCAGATTTATGTTTAATATAATAGAATTTATGTATATATTAAAATGCTTGAACTATATTGTAATAAAATGAATTGAAGGTGAAGAAATGGACAGCTTGTTTCAGGATTTTGACGAGAAAAGAGAAATTGAAGAAGTAATTAAAAGATTTAAAAAATTGGATAGTATGATTTTGCCAATAACAAAACTAAAACCCAATGATCCTAGTGCAGTTGAAATATTGGATAAAACTATAAAGAATATTTCGAACGGTATTACGATTTCTACGAGTCTCGAAGAAGCGATTATAGCTGCTAAGGAAGTCATTGTAAAAGTGCAAAAACAGAGAATAGAAAAAGTAAAAAGACATGAAGCCGAATTGATTAATTCACTAAAGGACGAGAATGTTTCTGTAAGAGAAATCAATCAAGGTTGGCGTATAGGCAAGCTAACACTTAACTTGAAGCCTGACATTGCCAAGGCCCGTATATTATATAACGAACAGGAAGTAATACCGTGGGAACCTGTTACAGGTAAAGAATCCCTTATTAATCTTCTGGACAAAGGTAACAAGAAATTAGAGGATTTATTGATTCCTGTTGCGGATTTACCTGAAATTGTGTGGGACACATATCTCAGGTGCAGTCATATCCGTGGTGAAAAGAAAGCTATTATCCCGGTAGGTGAGTATTTTATCGAATTACGGCTTACTATCATTAAAAAAATGTTGCAGAGGAACCCCGGTGCTAAGATAACAAGTTATTTGGAATTTCCTCTTTGGGCTTTCCTATACAATATGGATGTTTATAGGTCCATAGCTAAAGATTTACTGGATGGTAAAAGAATCGGATTCCAAACAGGAAGCCAAACGGAAACATCCGCCAATAAAGGGTTCACTTTTGGTGGTCTTAATCCCAGAGACGATTTTAAAATATACTGCTATATTATCAGCTTGGGAGGCTAAACCACATGTTAACGACGGATGACAAGGTAATATGCAGAAATGCAATAGAACGCATAGCAGAATACGGGACAATAAATTCCGAGGCTGTTAAATATTTTGACATAGGCAGCAAGGATTATTTGGAATATTTTAAAAAAGAAATAATTAAAAGTTATGTTTCCAAAGGTGGAGCTACATGCAAATTTTATGAGGGAGCATATGGTTCAGGTAAATCGCATACCTTATCCCTTTTAAAAGAATCAGCTCTTGAGGAAGGAATGGTGGTATGCTGGACGGATCTTTCCCAGTCTCTCAATCTTACAGACTGGAAAGGAATTACCGAACATATTCTTCAAAAAATGCAAGCCAGAATAAATGGTCAAATCGTAACTTCTCTTCCTGAAATCATATCGAAAAAGGTCGATACCGGAGATGCGAATAAATATGTTGATAAGATAGCAAAGTGCAATGTACCTTTTCCGGGGTTTAGAAATGCCATAAGCTACATAGCCAATTTCAGAAACATGTCTGATAGCCAGAGAGTTGAAATTACAAACTTCTTAAAAGGATACAAGGTTTCTGCATCAACGCTTAAGCAAGTTGGGTTAAGCAGAATAAAAGGCAATCTCACTAAAAAGAATGCTGAAGTAGTAATAAAGACGGTCTTATTTTGTTTATACGAATTGGGTTTTACCGGTGTGGCACTTTTTTTCGATGAAAATGAGAAGCAGCTAGAGTCAAATTCAGATAAGGTATCAGAAAAAAACAAAATTGCCGCCAATTTGATTAGACGCTTAATAGATGGCTGTACAACAGGAATCCTTACTGGTGCATTTGTTTCTTTTGCAGTTTTACCAGGATTTCTTGAAAGTTGTTCAAGGCTATATCAAGCCCTTGGTCAGAGAATTCAATTAGGTTCATGGCAAAGGGACGATGATGCTGCTGCATGGAGATGGCCTGTATTACAAATAAACAAGATTAGCAGTGTTGATGAACCTGAAATGTTCGTAGAAAAAGC
>CAYWXN010000284.1:0-2962 GCA_964462075.1 uncultured Ruminiclostridium sp.
GGGTACAATAGAGATAAGGCTTACCCAATAGATATATGGAGTGATAAACAAATGATAATTCAATGGTTTCCCGGCCATATGGCGAAAACAAGACGAGCCATATCTGAACATCTGAAACTGGTTGATGTAGTTATTGAGCTTTTGGACGCACGGATTCCCCAATCCAGCAGAAACCCTGAAATCGATTCAATATTAAGAGATAAACCCAGGATCATAGCTCTCAATAAAAGTGATTTGTCTGATCCCGAACAAAATAATAAATGGAAAGACTTTTTTTCCAAACAGGGCATCAGCGTTATTTACACAAATGCTATAACCGGTATGGGCCTAGGTGAAATAAAGGGAAAGTTAAAACAGCTTACAAGAAATAAACTGGAGTCAGCTCAAGCCAGAGGGCGCAGACAAAGACCTATAAAGACTATGGTTGTAGGTATTCCCAATGTGGGGAAGTCTGCCTTTATTAATAAAATCGCAGGGAAAGCCAGTGCCGAAACCGGAGACAGGCCCGGTGTAACCAGATCACAACAATGGGTCAGAATTAATCCGGAGATTATGCTGCTGGATACCCCCGGAATTTTATGGCCCAAATTTGAGGATCAGTTGACAGGCCAAAACCTTGCTTTTACTGGGGCTATTAAGGATGAAATAATGGATACCACCGAACTTGCTGCCAAGCTTCTGGAAAATCTAGCCGTTATATATCCCGAGAAAATTAAAGCCAGATATAAGCTGGAAAATCCGGAAGGCAGGAAAGGTTTCGATCTTTTAGAGGAGGCAGGGAAAAGACGCGGCTGCCTGATTTCCGGAGGAGAAGTCGATATTAATAGAATCTCAGGTATTGTACTTGATGAATTCAGGGGCGGAAAAATCGGAAAGATTACACTGGAGATTCCGCCCGAGGAGGCAAAGCATGAAAAAACCGACTCTTAAAAGCCTAAAAGAGAAAGCCGATTCTATGGAAATTGAAGATGCCTTTAAATGGCTGATTTCTTTATCTGAAGAATATGGAGAGCCTGTAAAGAAACTTGCCGATAAATATTATAAGCGTATTGAATTAGTGAAGAAGACCGCCTTCTGGCAATGTCATCAATGGAATTTGAAGCCTATAATAACGGCTATTCCTTAATAGGAGGTATTGATGAAGCGGGCCGAGGCCCTCTGGCAGGACCGGTTGTTGCGGCCTGTGCCATCTTACCTAAAGGATGTTTGTTACAAAAGCTGAATGATTCCAAAAAACTGTCGGCGGCAGTGAGAGACGAGCTATATACCCGGATAAAGGCTGAGGCTGTCTCGTATGGAATCGGTATTGTAGAAAACCGTATAATTGATGCTATTAATATTTACGAAGCCACTAAAAAAGCTATGGAACTAGCCGTCAACTGTATGAAAACCCGGCCTGATTTTCTTATAATTGACGCAGTAAAACTAAAATTGGATATACCTCAAAGAGCTGTTCCAAAAGCTGATCAGAACTCGGTCTCGGTTGCTGCGGCCTCTATTCTAGCCAAAGTTACAAGGGACAGAATGATGGAAAAGCTGGACGGAATATATCCCGGTTATGGGTTTGCCAAGCATAAGGGTTACGGAACCGCAGAGCATATTGCTGCTATAAAGGAAAAAGGGCTTTGCCCCATTCACAGAATAAGCTTTACAGAAAACTTTATATAGAGTAAAAGCCAGGTGATTAAATGGATATAATGAATGTAAACCAAGCTCTATCTCAACAGATTTTTCAGATACTTTCAAAAGCTTCTCTGGAAAATCTAAACGCCGGGGATATATTAAGTGGACGAGTACAATCTCTTGAGAATGGCTTACTTTTATTAAAGCTATTGGATGGTTCGTCTTTTACAGCAAATACTCCCGATGGCTTTAAGGCTAATGTAGGGGAGACTATTACCTTAGAAATCGGTGAGCGCCAAAACAATCAACTGACTGCAAGAATAGTGAACAGAGAAACGGTGAGCGCCGGAAAAGTCGACCAAGAGGCGGTCCTTATCGATACAATAAAATCAAGCCTAGATTCTCTTGGGGTTACAAGCCCGCAACGCTTTATTTCTGGTGTGATGGACCTTATTAAAGCTGAGCCCGGGATTCCTCCCGAAAAAGCTGCTTTTATGGTTGCCAATGGGCTTACTCAGGACCCTGAGATGGCAGAAATACTGCAAAAGATATCAGAACATGAGTTTAGCCTTCATGAAAATCTTCAAAGCCTTGAAGAAGGTCTTTCAGATGCTCTTTTTAAGGCGGACTCCGGTACATCATTGAATCTTTTAAAGCCATTATTATTGTCGCAGGAAACGGATGAATTAGCGGGTACCATAAAAGGAATGCTTTCGGATGAATCTCCAAGGCTTGCCCAAGCAATTGAACAAAACGTCCGGGAATTGATTACGAAAACTATTACGGATGAGGTTATCGATATTGAAAATACCGGTGAACCGGGTATGGTTAATAAAGAGTCGCTGGAATCCCTTGTCAAAAGTGCTCTTATAAGTGTGGAAAGCCAGGGCGAAAAAGGGGAAACCATTAAGGGAGAATCAATACTGACACCTCAAAATACAGAGATTTTATTGAAGGCTATAAATAAAGCTCTGGAGAATATTCATAGAAAGACGGAAATTCTTAGTAAGAATGATAAAAACCCTGAATTACAAAAAGAAATTAAGAACATATTAGATAAACTTTTTGAAAAGGCTTCAATAAAAGTTGATAATGGTGTTACCGAGAAATTTGATATCAAGGAAAAAAACGCGGCATTGAAGGAAATAATGGACTTTTCACAAAAGGTTTTAAATAGTTCTGATGAGAATGCCAAGGCATTAAATATGCCTGCATATAAAGAAATTGACAATGCATTCAGATTTTTTAATCAGGTGACTACCTATGATTCTATACTTCAGCTTCCCGTTATGATTAACAGAGAAAATACTACCGGAGAGTTATATGTTATGAAGCGTAA
>CAYWXN010000285.1:0-2959 GCA_964462075.1 uncultured Ruminiclostridium sp.
CATACCTGCAACGATTTAAAGCGGGCATACAACTCATTGCATGAGTTGTTTTGGACTGCGTAGCCATACGACTCAATATTGAGTCGTTTTGCGACATAGAAACAGGATGTTGGCACGGAGCGCTAAATCGTAGCAGGATACAGCCGATAAGCAACGCTATATTTATTATAGAATAAAAACCCCGCAGTGATGAGAAAATAGACCATATATCATCATGCGGGGTGTTTTTATGGGAAAAATCGAATATACAAGGAAAAGCAAAATCTCTATTTACGCAATAATTATAGCAATAGTAGCGGTTGCGGCCTTGGCGGCAGGAATATATTTTCTTGTTTCGGGTGATCGCAAGAAAGAGCCAAATCGTGGGACTTATGTGATTAAGCAGACAGAGAGGAGCAGAAGTTTTGAAAAAACAAATAAGTAAGCATGAGTATCAGAAAATAGTCGAAAAAAAGGCACCGGGGTCTCATATTATACGAAATCTGTTTGCAGCCTTTATAACAGGCGGAGCGATTTGCTCGGTAGGGCAAATAATCATGTTGATTTTTAAGAACTTTGGTGCAGACAAGGATACAACAGCTTCGACAACCAGCATAATTATGATCTTTATCGGTGCATTTTTAACCGGACTAAATATCTATGACGATATTGGAAAATTTGGCGGTGCCGGTGCATCAGTGCCTATAACGGGTTTTTCCAACTCTATTGTTTCTCCGGCCATGGAATTTAAAAAAGAAGGCCATGTTATGGGAGTTGGAGCGAAAATGTTTCTGATTGCCGGTCCAGTGCTGGTTTACGGAATATTTGCCTCAGTTGTTGCAGGGCTGCTCTATTTTATCTGGAAGCAGGTGATGTAGATGGCAAAAAGATTAGGTTCACAAACAATAGTATTGGATAAGCATCCAATTATCTTAAGCGGTGCGGGAATTGTGGGAAAAAAAGAGGGCGACGGCCCTCTGGCAAGGTATTTTGATGATGTGGTAGATGATGAATACGCAGGAGAAAAGACCTTTGAGGCTGCCGAATCCCGCATATTAAGGGATACCTTCATTAAAGCTCTGGAAAAGAGCGGAAAGTCATCTACCGATATAAATATAATTCTTTCAGGAGACCTTTTAAATCAGTGCACTGCAGCAAGCTATGCCTTCAGAGATGTGGATACACCCTATCTTGGTTTGTTTGGCGCATGTTCTACTATGAGTGAGTCTCTCGCTATTGCATCTATGCTGATAGACGGGGGTTCTGCCGATTATGCGGTATGTGCAGCCTCCAGTCATTTTTGTTCTGCAGAACGCCAGTTCAGATATCCTCTGGAATTCGGAACTCAGAGGACTCCTACCGCGCAATGGACAGTAACCGGAGCGGGAGCGCTTGTATTGGGTAAGGACGGACAAGGCCCTAAAATAACCTGTGTCACTCCCGGTAAGATAATAGATGAAGGCATCAAAGATTCTAATAATATGGGAGCAGCGATGTCTCCGGCGGCCTTTGATACCATCAGAAGTCATCTTATTGATACCGGGAGGAGTGTGGATGATTTTGACATGATTTTAACCGGCGATTTGGGCAGCTTTGGTAGTACCATGCTCAGGGACCTGTTAAACAGAGGCAATATTGATTTAAAAGATAAACACAGGGACTGCGGCATGATTATTTTTGATCTTGAAAAGCAGGGAGTGGATTGTGGAGGAAGCGGCTGCGGCTGCAGTGCCGCAGTATTATCCACATATATTTTAAATCTATTCATGCAAGGAGCAATTAAACGGTTACTTTTTGTTGCAACGGGAGCATTATTGAGTCCCACCAGAATACAGCAGGGTGAAACCATACCCGGTATTGCCCACGCTGTTTTAATTGAAGCGTAGATTTGGAGGATATCATATGATAGAAATTTTAAAGGCTTTTTTGTTGGGTGGGTGTATATGCATAATAGGACAAATTTTAGTTGACTTCACAAAAATAACACCTGCCAGAATTATGGTGATTTTTGTTGTCACGGGAGTTGTTTTAGGGATTTTCGGCCTTTATCAACCTTTGATCGATTGGGGAGGGGCAGGGGCTACCGTACCACTTGTCGGGTTCGGGAATGTACTGGCAAAGGGGGTAATGAAAGAGGTGGATGAAGTTGGTTTGCTAGGTGTTTTTACGGGGGGTGTAAAGGCTGCTGCTGCAGGTATTACAGCGGCCATAACTTTTGGATATATTATGGCTATTATTTCTAAACCAAAGATTAAAAGTTAACGTCTAATATGGTATAATAACCTTAATTGCATTCAAAGGAGAAAAAAAGATGGCAAGAACATCGAGAAGGAACAGAAGAAACAATTTTTTAATTGTATTAGCGGCAATTCTATCTTTAGCGATTCTGGCAGTTGTATTCAAACTGCTTTCGGTGAAGGACCCAAAGCCTTCACCTAATCCTAATACAGTAAGCCCCACTCAGACATCAACAGCTACCGCGACCCCGGGGGATACCGGGACTCCCGTACCGAGTAATACATCCACCGCGACACCTACACCAACACCGCCCCCTACACCTACACCTACACCAGTTCCGGAGCCTACTCCCATAAACGGTATAACACCCTATCCGGAAATCACACAGGACAGCAGGAGCACCCATACAAAGGAGATGCCTCCTGTCAAAGCTTTGTATCTCAATTCGACATCGGTCAGAAACAATCTTGATCACTATATTGATTTAGCCAACAGGACTGAGATCAATGCCTATGTAATTGATATAAAAAATGATGCCGGAATGCTTATGTATGATTCCGAGCTTGATGTTGTAAATAAAGCAAAGGCAGACACCCCGGGCTTTGATATAAGGACCGTTACTAAGAAGCTCCATGATAACGGGATTATAGTAATAGCGCGTATGGTTACATTCAAAGATTCCACCATGACAACCTATAATCCTGATCTAGCAATAAAAAAAGAAAACGGCGAGGTCTGGAAC
>CAYWXN010000286.1:0-1300 GCA_964462075.1 uncultured Ruminiclostridium sp.
ACACAGCTTTCCGGAGGTGCAGACCTTGATGTTCTTACTATTAAGGATATCCCGGGTTATGCAAACCTTGTAAAGCAGAACCATTTGGAACCGCTAAATTCCTACATATCCTCAAGCGGGATTGATACTTCCCTTTACGGTGGCACAACAGAACAGATTACGGTAAATGATAAGCTTTACGCTCTGCCATTCCGAAGTGATTTCTGGATTATTTTCTATAACAAGGATTTGTTTGACAAAGCAGGTGTTGCTTATCCTACAAATGACATGACACTAACCCAATACGACGAATTGGCTCGCAAGATGACAAGCGGAAGCGGAGCCAACAAAATATACGGTAATCATTATCATACATGGCGCAGTGCAGTTCAACTATTTGGAATACTTGACGGCAAAAATACAATTGTTGACGGTAAGTATGATTTTCTTAAGCCCTATTATGAGCTTATCTTAAAGCAACAAGATGACGGTATTTGCCAGGATTACGCTACATTAAAGACTTCAAGCATACACTATTCCGGTGTATTCTATAACCAGCAGATTGCCATGATGAATATGGGCAGTTGGTTTATCGCTACCCAAATCGCAAAGGTTAAAGCAGGCGAATCCCTTGCTACAAACTGGGGTATTGCTAAATATCCTCATCCCGACGGTGTACCTGCAGGAACTACACTCGGTACAATAACTTCATTGGCAGTAAATTCTAACTCCAATAACAAGGATGCCGCCCTTGATTTTACGAAATTTGTAACAGGTCCTGAGGGTGCCGGTGTTATTGCTGCAACAGGAACAATTCCTGCAATTAAAAATGACGAAGTTGTTGCATCTATTACTTCTATTGATGGGTTCCCAACTGATGCGGCAAGTAAAGAAGCACTTAAAACCACCAAGACATATCTTGAAATGCCTATGCATGAAAAGAGTGCAGACATTGAAGTAGTTCTGAATGAATGCCATGATAATATCATGACAAAGAACACTACAATCGACCAAGCTATTAGTGATATGAACACCAGAATTGCAGAAATTTTAAAATAAGCTTAAGTTAATAACAATATAGGGCGGGTTTTTAGCCCGCCCCCTTCATTTACAAAGGGGGAGTAGCGTGTCCAGCAGCACTTTGTACGCACAAACAAAAAAGAGACACAATTTTAAGAAAACAAAACAAACTTTGGTTGCCTATAGCTTTATTGCACCAAATTTTATCGGTTTCGCTGTTTTTACACTTATCCCGTTAGTTTTTGCACTTGTATTATCATTTTTGGAATGGGATGGAGCTAATCCAATAAAATATACAGCT
>CAYWXN010000286.1:1310-2954 GCA_964462075.1 uncultured Ruminiclostridium sp.
ACTAATCAGCCTCTTTCACAATCTTTAAAATCTAAATATACAGCTTTAGAAAACTTTATGCGTCTTATTAAAGATGCGCAATTTATTAGAGCACTAAAAAATACAATTGTATATACAGCAGGGGTTGTACCACTTACAATTGTATGTGCACTGGCTTTAGCCGTTTTATTAAACAGAAAAATTATTGCACGCAATTTTTTTCGTACTGTTTCGTTTTTTCCGTATGTTGCATCTCTTGTAGCTGTTGCAGCAGTTTGGAACTTTATGTTCAGTCCGGTACGTGGCCCCATTAATAACTTACTTAATGCCATCACGGGCATACCCTTTGAACAGCTTCCCGGCTGGGGTGCAAGCAAGGATTGGGCTATGATTACCGTAATTTTATTCTCTGTATGGAAAAACATGGGGTATTATATGGTTATTTATCTTGCAGGATTGCAGGGTATTAATCCAGAGTTATACGAAGCCGCAGAGCTTGACGGTGCAAATCCATGGAAAAAGTTTCGTAATGTGACTTTACCACAACTGGCACCTACAACGTTTTTTGTTACCATGATACTGATTATTAATTCATTTAAAGTGTACGACATATTTATAAACCTTTTTGCAGGAGGCGATAATCAGTTAAGCGACGCAACTAGAGTACTTGTTTATCAAATTTATAATACAGCATTTCGCTCATTGAATTTCGGTTATGCAAGTGCCCAGGCAATGGTTTTATTTATTCTTGTGCTTGTAGTTACTTTAATTCAATTCCGTGGCGAAAAGAAGTATTCATAAGGGGGGAGCATATATGATAAAGGAGAATAATAGCAAAAAAATTACCAAGCTGTTTTTATATATCATTTTAATCATCATGGCCTTTGTTATGCTTGTACCCTTTGTTTGGATGTTATCATCATCACTAAAGCTAAACAAAGACGTTTTTACATTCCCTATGAAGTGGATTCCTGAGAATCCAAGATGGCAAAACTACATAGATATATGGAAAAAAATACCTCTAGATACTTTTATATTTAACACAGCAAAATTATCAGTTGCTGTAACTTTCCTGCAGCTTTTAACATCTAGTTTTGCGGCTTATGCTTTTGCAAAATTACAATTCAAAGGCCGAAATTTTTTGTTCCTAGGCTATATTGCAACTATAGCTGTGCCATGGCAGGCATATATGGTGCCTCAGTTTATAATGATGAGAAGCATGGGTCTTAACAACACACATCTTGCAATAATATGTCTTCAGGCCTTTTCAGCCTTTGGAGTATTTTTGATGAGACAGTTTTATCAAAGCATTCCCGACGAGCTATGTGAGGCGGCACGGATTGATGGTTTAAACGAATACGGGATATGGGCAAAAATAATGATTCCTCTTTCAAAACCGGCACTTTCCACTCTAACAATATTTACTTTTGTAAATACGTGGAATGACTTTTTGGGCCCGCAGATTTATCTGACCAAAACCGAACTTAAGACTATACAAATCGGTTTGCGAATGTTCATAATGCAGTATTCAAGTGAATATGGCCTTATTATGGCGGCAAGTGTTGTTGCGTTAATTCCTGTGATTATAATATTCTTATCTCTTCAAAAATACTTTGTACAGGGCGTAGCATCGGTAGGCTTAAAGGGGTAAAAATGAATATTCCA
>CAYWXN010000287.1:0-2947 GCA_964462075.1 uncultured Ruminiclostridium sp.
TTGTGTAGCATCTTATCTGTCCTCTCAAAATAAAATAAGTAGAAATTAGCGCATACAATAAGTATTGATTTTTTTGGGTTAGTTTAATCTTATTTCTGAGTAAATTTTTCTTAAATATTTAGAAAGAAAATAAAGAGGGCGGTCAAAGATCGCCCTTAAGAATAAGACATTATGTTATCTGATAATTAGCAATTATTTTCCATATATATACTTGGCAAATGCGGAGTCAGGACTGATTATAATAGTGGTATCCTCGCCTATTACATCCTTATAGGTTTGAAGGGTTTTCCAGAATCCATAGAATTCCGGGTCCACATTATATGCCTCGGCATATATTTTTAACGCCTCAGCATCACCCTCACCCATTAGCTTCTGGGCTTGTTCGTATGCCTGTGCCTCAATAATAGTTGCTTTGTTGTTTGCTTCGGCTCGGATTGTTCGGGCTTGCTTTTGACCGTCTGCCCTGTATTTAGTAGCAACAGCTACCCGTTCAGATCTCATCTGTTCATAAATACTAGGCTTTGTAGCATCGGGAAATTCAGTTCTTTTAATCCTAATATCTACAATTTTCACTCCATAGCTTTCAAGTTGATTATTTACATAATCCTCTACGTTCTTAAGCATAGTAAAGATGTAATCCTTATCAGCAATCAATACGTGGGCGTCAATCCTGCCTATTTCCTCTCTCATTTTTGAATAAATAACCTCATCTATTCTTTGATGAGCAGCCCCTTGTGTACCAATATTCACCATAAATGTTGCAGGATTGTTTATCTTCCATTGCGCAAAATTATCGATAAAAATAGTTTTCTTATCCATAGTTGTAACTTCTTCCGCCGAAGTATCATATGTAATTAGTTTATTGGAAAAGTGTTTAACACTTTGTATAAAAGGAATCTTAAAAAACAGTCCTTTTCCCTGCTGAATTTTTATATCTGCAAATCTGGAGTTATCTTTTAAAGCTTGTATGGAAGGTTCGTTTATATCATCGACTATAATTCTTACAATTCTATCAAATTGAGTAACCACAACTTGTTCAGTTTCATTTACTGTAAAGGTAAATGAAGATAATAGAATAAGAATAAGTACAACTGCTGCTGCCATAACACCTAAGCTCTTTAATAACCCGCTTATTTTCTTATAATCTATTGGTTCATTTTGTTTTTGTTGATTTCTATATTGCTGCTGAAAATTATCAGTATTATCCATGTCATTCATACCTCCTTATTCACCGACTTTAACTGCTTCGCCTTCTAAAGGAAGGAAGCGCAATGTGTTTCCAGAATCATTCATAATATAAATTTTTGCTTTGGGAAGAACCTCCTGCATGGTTTCAAGATACATACGAATCCGGGTAACTTCGGGGCCTAATTCAAAGTTTTTATACACTTGTGTAAAGTTTTCCACATCACCCTTAGATTCTGATATGCGCTTTTCTTTATAGGCATTGGCTTCATTGAGAATTTCTTGAACCTTTGCCTCAGCGGCAGGGACTATTTCGTTAGCTTCCCTTTTAGCCTCATTAATATAACGGCTCATGTCCTCTCTTGCCTTTATTACGTCATTAAAAGCATCTTCGACTTCTATAGGGGCATAAACCGCTTGTAGAGCAACATTTTTAATGGAAATTCCCATTTGATACTCATTGCAGATGTTCTGCAAATCTTCCTTTATCTCACTTTGTATAATATCCTTTTGATCTGTTAAGACGTTATCTAACTTGTGATTAGCCACAACACGGCGTACTGAAGACTCGGCTGCCATTTTGAGTGTATTAAATACATCGTTAACATTGAAGACAAAGTCCTTAACATTGGAGATTCTATACTGTATGACAGTCTCCGCATTTACAAGGCTCTCATCACCGGTTATCATTAAGGCTTCTATAGGAACATCATTAAATGATGAGGTGGAAGCACCATCACCTACATTCTGGGTTCTAAATCCCAGCTCAATAGTACGTAGAGTTTCGGTTTTAACAATCTCCACCTTTTGTATAGGATAAGGCAGATGCCAATGCAATCCGGCTTCCTCAATAGTGTCAACATATTGGCCGAATTGTGTTAATACAGCCCTTTCGCCGCCATCCGATTTTAGGGTATACACACCTGTAATACACCATATCCCCACAAGTATCACTACAAGGGGAATCAGTAATTTTAGTCCTAGCTTTTTCATTTACAGCTCTCCTTCTATTAATTTAATGTTTTCGATTTCTTCCAATGCTTTGCTTGAAACCTTCCCATATCTTTCTTTTTTATTTCTGATTTTCTCTTTCAAAGAATCAATAATTCCGAAATTAATATTCATTGGCTGAAATTTATCAGAAGCTGGATTTGAAATATACCTGGCTAAAGCTCCGATTGCAGTATTGCCCGGGAAAATAATATCTTCTTGTTTATTAAACTGCCTTGCTGCATTTATTCCGGCAGCAAGACCTGAGGAAGTAGATTCTATATAACCCTCTACTCCAGTCATCTGGCCGGCAAAGAAAAACGTTGGCTGCTTTTTTAGCCTATAAACGCTATCCAGTAATACCGGTGAATTTAAAAAGGTATTTCTGTGCATAACTCCGTAGCGTTCGAATTCTGCATTTTCTAAGCCCGGAATCATAGAAAAAACACGTTTTTGCTCTCCCCATTTCAGATTCGTTTGGAAACCAACAATATTAAATAATGTGGCGGCCTTATCATCCTGCCTTAATTGTACGACAGCATAATACTCTTTTCCGGTTTTAGGGTCATCCAGACCTACAGGTTTTAGCGGTCCGAAACGGATTGTGTCTACTCCTCTTTTTGCCATGATTTCTATTGGCATACAGCCCTCAAACACTTTTATGTTTTCAAACTCTTTAAGCTGGGCAGTTTCTGCAGTAATCAATTCTTCATAAAAAGCCAGATACTGTTCCTTGTTCATAGGACAGTTAATATAATCGGCATCACCTTTG
>CAYWXN010000288.1:0-760 GCA_964462075.1 uncultured Ruminiclostridium sp.
CCATAGTTAATACATTGCAATCTTCAATGAATGATATGACTAGGAAGCTTGCAAATGGCCTGGATGAATTAGATAAGAGTAATGATATGGCGAAAGTAACAATGGGTAGCTTCCGAGAAATCAAGGATGCCAATGACGTCGAATGTAAAATGGCTCTGGATATAAAGAGAATGATGGAAGAACTCTTTATAGGCGTTACTAATATTGCCGACAGCATGGAAAGAATCGAGAAAGCTACAAGTGAAAACACAACAGCATCTCAGGATATTTCAGCAACTGTTGAGGAGGAAACAGCCAATCTCGAAGAAGTAGCAGGCAGAATGGAACAGCTTAAGAATTTAACAAATACTCTTGAGGATTTGGTTCTTAGATTCAAATTATAGTTCGATATTGATCATATAGATATAGCTTCGCCAATCTATCTCCATCATTAGGAATGGCGGCAGACATGCTGCCGCCATTCCTAAATAATGCAGTTATTTGCAGCAAATCAAATCTTAAAAATATGTACCGTATCTTCTAAATTTTTTGCATCAGCTTTTAGTCTTTCTGCGGCTTTATTTAATAGTTGAACTGTACTCAATTGATTATCAGCTGTTAGTTTTAATTCTCCGGAAGTAGCGGTAACCTGTTGAGATGCGGCAGAAATACTATCTATTGCGCATAACGTATCTTTCTTTGTTACTTCAATTTTATCGATTCCATCTAAGATTGTATTAATGCTTTCTAAAAGGTTCCCCACTTGCACATTGATGTCAGA
>CAYWXN010000288.1:770-2936 GCA_964462075.1 uncultured Ruminiclostridium sp.
AAAATCTCTATTGTTTTTTGTAACGCATTCTCCTGCGTAGAAACAATACTCTCTGCCTTTTTTGCTGTCAACACTGTTCTTTCAGTCTGAGCTTCAATACTTTTGATAATTATGCCAATTTGATTTGCAGAGTTGGCGGATTGCACGGCAAGCTTTAGAATTTCGGATGCTACAACTGCAAATCCGCTGCCTGCATTCCCCGCTCTTGCCGCTTCTATGGAAGCATTCAAAGAGAGTAGATTAGTCTGCTTTGAAATATTATTGATAGTAGCCACTATATTGCTTATGGTTGATGATTCAGACTCGAGGCGTTGTATATCCTCAATAACAGATTGAGTAATATTTGCAGTATCCTTTGATTTTTGATTAAGATCGTCAATAATTCCAATCCCCGAATTTACTACCCCTCTTGTTAAATGGGCGATATCACTCATTGCCGAGGTTTTTTCAGTAAGCATATCTATTTGATTAGATAGGCCTTCCATCTGAATCAGGCACACCTCTGAATCGGATGCTTGCTGTGATAAGCCCTGATCTATAGTGTTGATGGAATAATTGATTTGTTTTACAGCATCTAAAAAGAGATCCGAGTTGGTTGATACCTCTACCGAAGATGATGCAACATTACCGCTAACCCCTGTCATCTTAGTAATCAGCGACTTCATCGCGGCAATCATAGTATTTATGCTATTACATAGAGCCAGAAATTCATCTTTTCTGTTAGTCTTTATATTTGCCGTCAAATCCCCCGTGGCAGCTTTAGACAAGCCGGTATTAATATTGCGGATGGTTTTGCTTATACCGGATGAAATAATCGAACCAGTCAATATAGCAATGACACATGCTACTATAACAACTAAAAATGTTACTGTTTTAACACCCTCGGCTTGCTTTGTTATCATATCTTTAGGGATAAGTGAGCATATCATTGCATTTCCATTAGTTACTTTTGAATAAAGATACAAATATTGCTGGCCGTTATATGTTTCATATCTATACCCGCTTAAATCCTCACTTGATTTTGAAAGCTTGTAATATTCCTGAGAGCTGAAAGAAAAATCTTCATCGAGCGGTTGAGCAAGAATCTCCCGTCCATCATCTGTAACTAATGCCGTAATAGTATTCTCACCTAGATTAAGCTTTTTTAAAGCTTCTTTCACAAAATCCATCTTAACATCTAAGATTATGTAGCCAATCATTTTATAGCTTTTATCATAGAAATTTTTATAAAGGGCCATACAATATTCTTTGTCATCTCTCGATACAGCTCTGTCCAAATATTCATGTATGCCTGACCAATAGTTTACCAAGCCTAGATCTGGAAGTTTTTGCCCCTCTTCAGACTTCAAAAACTCCTGATAAGTGTCTTCTGGGAGCGCTTTATAACTTGAAACTCCCTCCGCATCTTTTACGATTAAAAAAGCGCTGTTTATTATTTTATCACTGACAGCAATAGCTCTAACGAGGTCTTTCACATCGTCATAGGTTATAGTTTCATTTGTGGTTTTGTCGACATAAATACCCGAATAAAAACTTTTTATCTTTTCGTTTGTGTTTATCTCTATAGCTTTCGCATATATAGAGTCTAAACCGAGATTGAAGTATTGGCTTAACATATTAAGAGTTGTCTCGCTTGCACTTTCGTAGTTCTTAATAATTCCTGTTGAGGCTTTTGAATAGGATATAATGCCAAGAAATATTATAAGCCCTACTGGTACAATAAATGCTCCGATAAGTTTAAAGCGTATTTTTTGGAAATTAAATCTTTGGATTTTTGTTTTATGGGTTTTTGTATTAGGTTTGTTGCCTGCTTTTGATATAAATAATTTCATTTTTAACCTCCATCATAAAAGCGTTTTATGTCAATCCATTGATGGCTATTTCAGATTAGACTTTCCGGAGATGAAAAGGGATAAGCGCACTATGATGTAGTCTGAGAAAGTACGATAGATAGTACATATCAAGAGCCCAAAAATGGCCGGATACGCTGTTCTACCCCAACAATTGACGCAGAACCATAAAAAAGACAACCAGCGTTCATTTTTCTGAAGTGTGGCTGTCTTTTTTTATGCAAACTTAACTGATGAGGTCTAGCCAAGTCTTGACTTTGATTTCGAGTACATGTCAAATGCAACGGCAAGCAGTACGACCATACCTTTTGCAACA
>CAYWXN010000289.1:0-2898 GCA_964462075.1 uncultured Ruminiclostridium sp.
TAATTTCCGGATGAAATTCCTGAGCGGCACGCATGGCATCGACTAAAGGTTCCATAGTGTGCATTTATAGCCAAGAGAATGTCGCATTATTCTTAATATTCTTCGGACTAGGTACCTGTCCCCTTGTCACACTCAGCCTAAAAGCAACAGGCTTATACCCATTACGATCATGCCGCAAATCAATCCGAGTATGGACAGATGATGCTCACCGTACTCTCTCGCAGAGGGTAACAGCTCATCGAATGAAATAAACACCATGATGCCGGCGATTGATGCGTAAATTATTCCGAATACAATATCATTTAAAAATGGTCCTAATATTAAAAATGCTAAGATAGCTCCGGCAGGCTCAGCCAGGCCGGATAAAAGTGACATATAAAATGCCTTCTTTTTGTCCCCTGTGGCACAGTAAATGGGTAAAGCCACCGATATTCCCTCAGGTATATTATGTATGGCTACTGCAACCGCAATCGCAATACCTAAGGATAACCCATTCATACCTGAAACAAAGGTTGCGAGACCTTCGGGAAAATTATGAATAGTGATGGCGAATGCGGCAATCTTTCCGGTTTTTATAAGCTTTTGCGAATTCTGGCCAAAACCGCAGACATCAAGCTGTTGGACACTGTGAGGCTCATGGGGGTTCTCTTTTTCCGGAACCAGCTTATCTATTATTCCTATTAAAAATATACCAGCAAAAAACGCTATAAATGTTACCCAATCACCTTTTGAAACGCCATATGCTTTTCCTAAAAACTTCTTGGCTTCAGGTAAAATTTCAACAAAGGAAACATAAACCATTACACCCGCCGAAAACCCCAAAGCAACAGATAAAATTTTAGTATTAATTTTCTTAAAGAGTAGAAGTATCAAGCCGCCGATGCCTGTGGAAAGGCCGGCAAAAATTGAAAGCCCTATTGCGGCAATAACATTGTAGTTCATTAAAAATCCCCCGTATTATATATAATTAAGAATCATCGACGTTTGTCAGCCTATTGGCTTGATCCGTGGTGATTAACGCATCAATTAATTCATCCATATCACCGTTTACAAACTGCTCAATTTGATAAAGAGTAAAGCCTATACGATGGTCGGTGACCCTTCTTTGCGGGAAATTATATGTCCTGATCCTCTCGCTGCGGTCCCCTGTACCCACTTGGCTTTTCCGGTTCTCGGCCAGTTCTGAGTCATGCTTTTGTCTCTCAATCTCATAGAGCTTAGCCTTCAACACTCTCATAGCCTTATCTTTGTTTTTGTACTGTGAGCGTTGGTCCTGACAGGTTACAACAATCCCGGACGGAATGTGAGTGATACGAATAGCCGAAGAAGTTTTATTAATGTGCTGCCCTCCTGCACCGGATGCCCTGTATGTGTCTATTTCTATATCGTTTGGGTTAATCTCAACATTTCCTACATCCTCTGCTTCAGGTAAGACCGCTACCGTCGCCGTAGAGGTATGTATTCTACCGCTGGATTCGGTTGTCGGTACTCGTTGCACTCGATGGACCCCGCTTTCAAACTTCAGGCGGCTGTATGCACCTTTACCTTCAATCTCAAAAACAATTTCCTTAAACCCTCCGATTTCAGTAGGGCTGGAATCGATAATACTTGTTTCCCATCCCCTGCTTTCGGCATAATGAGAATACATTCTGTAAAGTACAGCCGCAAAGAGAGCTGCTTCTTCTCCTCCGGCTCCACCCCGTATTTCGACTATAACATCCTTGTCATCATTAGGATCCTTTGGCATCAGAAGGACTTTTAGCTCCCTTTCGGTTCGTTCAATACCCTCCTTGGCATCATCAATCTCTGCCTCAATCATTTCTTTCAAATCTTTATCAGGCTTCTCATCAAGCATCAACTCTGATTCTTCCAATGCTTTTATAAAGCTTTTGTGCTCCCGGAATTTCTCAACTATTTCTGTCAACTCAGAATGCTCTTTCATAAGCTTCAGGTACTGTTCCTGATCATTCATGATCGAAGGATCGGCCAGTCTCATATTAAGCTCCTCAAAACGATTTTCTATGGCTTCTAGTCTCTCAATCATGCAATTTTTACCTTCTCCTTATTTCAAGTCTTTGCTTTAGCTTTCCAATATTTGCGTTAGCTATCAATTCTTTGGGATAACCAAGATTTTTTACAAGTTCAAATGCATCGTCAATCTCACCGATATCGGTATGAATATGTGCATCGCTATTTATAACGATATAAAGCTTGTATTTATAACATTCCTCCAGAAGCGTTTCATAGTTTTCCCTTGCATTTAATCTGAAAGAATTAGGCCTTAAAGAGGAATTGTTTACCTCAATCATAACACCGCTGTCTGCAGCAGCCTTAACTAATTCAGGATAGTCAAGCTCAATTCGCGAATCGTCCGGATGCCCTATAATATTGACGTTACGGTTTTCTATACTCTTTATGACAGCCTGAGTATTTTCTTTTATCGAAGATGGTTTTAAACATGGAATATGAAAGCTTGAAATCACTATATCGAGCTTTTCGAGAATTGTATCCTTTGCATCCAAAGATCCATCAAATCCGATAATATTAGCTTCAATACCTTTAAGTATCTCAACTCCATGAAGATTATCGGGTACTACCCTTAAATTATCAAAATGGAAAATATGAGGTCCACCCAGCATAGCCGGGCCATGATCGGTCATACCAATAAGCTCTAAGCCTTTTTCAGATGCCTCCTTAGCGTATTCATTTATAGTACTGTAAGCATGTCCACTGCTAATGGTATGGAAATGGCAGTCTGCAACAAGTTTCATTTATTCACATCCTTTATATATTTAAAAACAACACTACAATTATACCCGATGACTGCAAAAATGAAAACTGTCGTCGACTTATTTTGAGCTTCATTGTTGCTGAATAAATTCCATGTCCTGCATTAAA
>CAYWXN010000290.1:0-2889 GCA_964462075.1 uncultured Ruminiclostridium sp.
CAAAACAACTCATGCAATGAGTTGTATGCCCGCTTTAAATCGCAGCAGGCACGCCACTTCATAAATCCATGCTCCGCTTCACGCATGACATCGGCAGCTATATACATTATAATGGAACATGCAAAGCCTGATGTGGGAAATTAGAACTTTCACTCCCTATAATGCTATAATTGTTTCTGACAAGTAGGGGTGGAAGTGATAAAATGAGTAATAAAGGATTGGATATCACCAAAAATATAAGGCTTATCGAGAGCCTAAAGGGAGACCTGCTCCTTGCGGTTTCTCAGCTATACAACGAGATGGCATCAGAAACCAGTGAGAATACCCGAGAGGTTGCTCTTGACACTTTGTCGGACGCTATAATAATTAGCTACCTACTTTCCAGAAGGCTGGGGATTGATTACCCGACAATGGAGAGACAGATATCCTTAAAAATACGTCTCGGCCTTTTACAAGAGCATGAAACTGAAAAATATTTCGGAGATTTGTCTGCTTTGTCCCGTATCCGAAACAGTATCCCACAAACCGAGGATGCGTCATAGACTTTCCGGGCAGCCGACATTTCACGAATATCAATATATAATGGAGGTTGCACCATGAAAGTAATATTAAAGCAGGACGTTAAAACACTGGGGAAAAAGGATAAAATAGTCGAGGTTAACGACGGTTATGCCAGGAATTTTCTTATTCCGAAAGGTCTTGCAGCCGAAGCAACACCTGCAGCCCTTAATGCAGCAAAGGCAAAAAACGCCGCTGAAATACACAGGAAGGAAAACGAGCTTACCGACGCTCAAACTTTGGCCGCTAAAATGTCAGGTATTAAGGTTACCGTAAAATCCAAGGCGGGATCTAACGGAAAGCTGTTTGGCTCCATAACAAGCAAGGATATTGTAGATCAATTAAAATCTCAGCACAAAATAGCAATAGATAAAAAAATGCTGAATCTCCCGGAAGCAATAAAATCCTTGGGGGAAACTGAAGTTGAAGTTAAGCTCTATGCCGGAGTTTCAACAAAGATTAAGGTTATGGTTGAGGATGAACAAGGGGCTTAATAAACCGGGGGTAATAAAATGGACGAGTTATCAAGGATTCCGCCTCATCATGTGGAGGCAGAGCAAGCTATTTTAGGTGCACTTCTCATTGACAGGAATGCATTGTACGAGGTAAGCGGCAGGCTCAGAGCAGATTTCTTCTATCTTGAGAAGCATAAGGAAATATATGAGGCAATTATTTCTCTTTATGAAGAGAGCATGCCCGTTGATATAGTTACGGTATCAGATGTTCTAACCCGTCGAGGAAGCCTTGAAAAAGTCGGAGATGTGGATTATATCGCCCATTTGGCAAATTCAGTGGTCACAACTACCAATGTAGCCTATTATGTATCAATTATTGAGGACAAAGCCCTATTGAGAAGCCTAATTAAAACTTCGGGGGAAATAATTGATCTGGGATACGAAGGAGCATTGGAAGGCACTGAGGTCCTTAATCAGGCCGAAAAGAAGGTTTTTGATTTGGCTCAGGGTTTAAACAGGACAGGTCTTGAGCAAATTAATTCATTATTGGATAAAACTTTTACCCAGCTTGAAGAGCTTTGTATGAACAAAGGCGATTTAACGGGGGTTCCCAGTGGTTTTATTGATTTGGACAGAAAAACATCAGGTTTTCAGAAATCCGACCTTATACTGGTTGCTGCCCGCCCCTCAATGGGCAAGACCTCTTTTGTTCTTAATGTGGCTGTAAACGCTGCTCTGCGCAATTTTCCGATTGCGATTTTCAGTCTGGAAATGTCCAGAACCCAGTTGGTGAACAGAATTCTGGCTTTGGAATCTATGGTTGAGTTGGAAAAGATGAGGACCGGAAGATTGGAAACAGAGGATTGGAAAAAGATTGGTTATACGCTTGGGCCTTTAGCCAAGTCTCCCATATACATAGATGATAACGCCAGCACAAATACAATGGAAATGATGTCAAAGCTTAGAAAACTTAAGTTGGAAAAAGGTTTGGGGCTTGTGGTTATTGACTATTTACAGCTTATGGAGGGCAGGAAAAAGAGTGATAACCGCCAGCAGGAAATCTCTGAAATATCGCGTTCCTTGAAAATCATGGCCAAGGAGCTTAATGTACCTATAATAGCCTTATCCCAGTTGAGCAGAGCGCCCGAACAGCGAACCGACCATCGCCCGATACTAAGTGATATGAGAGAATCGGGCGCCATAGAGCAGGATGCTGATATGGTAATGTTCCTATACAGGGATGACTATTATAACGACGAAACCGAAAAACGAAATATTGTGGAGGTAATTATCGCCAAGCACAGAAATGGTTCGACCGGAACTGTGGAACTGGCATGGATGCCCGAATTTACTAAGTTCGGTAATCGTTTATATGATGAACAATCCCATAATACTGCCAGGTAATGACAATGGATAATGATAGTTTTGTGGAGCAGGTAAAAAATAATATCCGGGAACAGAACCTACTTGATCCGGACAATAAAATTATTGTGGGTGTATCAGGGGGGGCCGATTCTGTCTGCCTTCTAAAGGTTCTGATGGAAATAAAAGATGAGTTTAAATTGACACTTTTTGCTGTTCATGTTAATCATGGCCTCAGAGGCTGCGAAGCCGATGATGATCAGTCCTATGTAGAAGAATTATGTAAGAATTGGGAGATACCCTTTAAGGCCTACTTTGTCGATATAAAAGCCCTTAGTGAAAAGCTGGGGATTTCGGAAGAGGAAGCCGGCCGGGAGGCAAGGTACAAGCTATTTAATAAGGTGTTGGAAAACACCGGTTCAGATTATATTGCCGTGGCTCATAATCGGGATGACCAGGCCGAAACCGTTATGCTTAATCTTTTAAGAGGCGCAGGGCTGGACGGTTTATGCGG
>CAYWXN010000291.1:0-2884 GCA_964462075.1 uncultured Ruminiclostridium sp.
AATTTCACCCATCCCGTTTTCGTCCGGGTTATCTATGGTTACTTCAACGTCTTTCACAGGGATACCAATCGTGCCCGAAACATTATGATAGAATGTAGTTGCACTAATAACAGGAGAAGTTTCTGTAAGCCCATAACCTTGTAAAAATGTGATTCCAAAGCTCTGAAAGCCTTTTAGTATTTCGGCATTTATAGGAGCAGCACCGGATACAAGCAGTCTTAGATCAGGTCCGAGCTTATCAAGCACAGCTTTAAAAAGCTTTCTCCTCACATCAATACCCATATTAAGCAAAAAGTTTGATACCTTTGTAACCTTCTTAATAAGAGCTGTTTTTCCCTGTTTTTCAATTCCATCCATGACCTTTCCGTAAATTGCCTCAAAAATTGCAGGTACACCCACAAGTATAGTTACTTTAAATTCACGAATGTTTTTTGCAAGATGCTTTATACCTTCCGAATATGATATCGTAATTCCGGAAAGCAACATAAACATTAGTCCTATAGTGTTTTCGAATGTATGGTGCAAAGGCAGCAAAGAAAGATGAACGTCAGTAGGATAAACCTTAAGAAGTGCTGTAACAGATGTAACATTGCTAGCAACATTTTTATGCGATAACATAACACCTTTTGATGCCATCGTAGTACCTGATGTAAAGAGTAGAATAGACATTTTTTCGTTGTCTATAACAGCATCGATGAATCTCTTATCCCCTTGCTCTATCAATTTTGAGCCTTTTTCTATCAATGAACTCATCGTTATAAACCTTGAATCATTTGAAGGTAAATCAATGTTGTCCATACAAATGAAAAAATTGATTAATGTTTTACTCTTTGAGAATTCAACCATCATTTCATGATAGTTTTGACTGTAGAAAATTGCTTCTACATTTCCTCTTGATACTAAGTTTTCGACTTCGTTTGCTGGCAAGTACTTATCAAGCGGCACCCCTACCCCTGTTCCGTTTATTATTGAGAAATACGCAACTCCCCATTCGTAGCGGTTTTCAGCAAAGACGGAAATAAAGCTATCCTTTAATCCAAGGTCATAAAGGGCTGTACCCAAAGCGTCAATATCCTTATCAAAATCAATATAGGTCTTTTCGATAAGCGCTCCGTCTTTCTTATACTTAAAAGCTACTTTAGAGCCGTATTTGTCTTTACTTCTTTTTACTAATTCCCTACAGTTAGTGACATAAGAAGCCTCATAATGACCATGGCCTTTAACGATTCTTCTGCCTTTATCATCTTTATAAATCTCAAACCCTTTATCCATTTTCTATTTTCCCCTTTGATTATTAGTTGATTATATTATATCATTATATTACTTGGTCATAATTATATAATAAAATCATATAGGTATCAAGATATATTTAAAAACAAGAAAAAAAATTCTATTCGCATCAAGTTTCAATGACCAATTCTCGCTAGAAATCTTTGATTTCTCATAATGCCTTAAACCCTCAATAGTTAAATCGGGTAGGAAGGAAATTTGTTTTCCCTCCTACCCGATTCTAGTCTTACTCTATTCAATCTATTTTACTCAATTTTCACTGCCTTGTCTGCAGCTTCAAGAGAAAGTCGCATCGCTTCAAACACACGTTCCTGAGACATGCTATTCTCAGTTTTATTAATACAGTCAAGAACAAATGCTCCAAAGAATGGAAACCCTATCTTCCCATGAACACTGTAACGGTGTTCTCCCTCATGGTCGGTGAACAAAACGTGATCTCCCTCGTTACTTGCAGCAAGGTCTATATATTTTCGAATTTCTATAGTTGCTTTTTCACCCATAATGAAAACACGTCCATCGCCCCAGGCACCTAAACCATCGGGTGTAAACCAGTCGACACGGCAGTATCCTGTTGCGCCATTGTCTGCGAGCAGGCATACATCACCAAAATCCTGGAAATCAGGGTGGTCACTATTACTATAGTTAGCATAGCGACTGGCTGTAACCGTTGCACTTTTAGCTCCGGTATATGATAAAAATTGCTCAAATTGATGACTTCCGATATCGTTAAGGATTTCGCCGCTTTGTTCGGGATTCCAAAACCAGTTAGGTCGTGAACCCTTATCAAGACGATGTGGTGCAAGTATGGTCACTTGCAGCACTCTGCCAAGCTTACCCTCATCAATAAGCTTTTGCGCATAGATTGCACTTTCAACATGAAGCCGCTCACCAAAATATATATAGTATTTTCTACCTGTTATTCTAACTGCATCTTTGACTGCCTCAAGCTGTGAAATTGTTGTCATGCCGGGTTTGTCGACAAAAATATCTTTACCTGCCTCCATAACTCTTATTCCCAAGTCTGAACGCAGGTTTGGTACATCAGCACTCGCAATAAGCCGTATAGAATCATCGTCTAATATTTCCTGTTCACTCGATGCAACATGTACACCGGGATATTTTTCTAAAAATGAGGCTAATAACTTTTCATCTTTTTCAAAGACATGCGAAAGTGTCGCACCTGCCTCGTTTAAACCATTACACATTGCATAAATATGCCCATGACTCAAACCTATGGCAGCATAGCAAAATTCTCCGGGCTTAACTACTTTCTCAGCTTTTGAAGAAACGGGTGCATAATTCATACCATCTGATTTTTGCGCTTTCATCCTACTTAAAGTGTACCTCCTACTTGAATTTCGTTGTTTTTAAAGCTTTCAATACTGACTGTCTTCTCATAGAATTTTGTTGAACTGCTGCAAATGCCCTCTTTAGTATAAAAAGCATCTGCAGAAGTCATTGGTAGCTTAACCGTCTGTTTCGTGAATGCAGACTGATATGTCGCAGCTATAAATTCAATAGCCATTCGTCCGTCTTCACCGGTAACAGAGGGTAAAGTAGAAGTCTCCATGGCTCTTAACACATCATCGATTTG
>CAYWXN010000292.1:0-2861 GCA_964462075.1 uncultured Ruminiclostridium sp.
AGTGTTCTTCAAACTTCTGCCGGACGTATGGTTTTCGGTAAATTTAAAAACGTACATCTTTCTTTGGTAAAATAAATCTATGATTAATATCAGAAGGTGACCATATGCCTGAAGTTAATAATATAAATAAAACAGAATCTTTGAGTAAGAGAGAAGGCGCCGTAGGCGCCATTATTGTAGCCGCCGGAAAAGGGAGTCGTATGGGGCTTGGCTACAATAAGGTTTTGGCAAATTTGCGGGATAGGCCGGTTATTGAGTGGACTATTCGAAAATTTGTGTTTTCAGAGCTGATCGATACTTTGATTCTCGTAATAAACCCCGAGGACAAAGAAGCAATGGTGCGTATTTGTAAACCTTATATTAACAAAATCAAATTTATCATGGAAAATGGTGGGGACATCCGGCAAGACTCGGTATATAACGGACTTAAGGTACTTCCGAAAGAGGTTGAGATCGTACTTATCCACGATGGAGCAAGACCCTTTGTGAGCAGGGAGATTATTGAAAACAGCATTAAGAAAGCAGAAGAGTTTGGTGCAGTATGTGTCGGCTTACCTGCGAAGGATACCATAAAAATTGTTGATAATGAAAATGTGGTCCAGTCAACTCCGGAAAGAGTATTGATTTGGCATGCACAAACACCTCAATCCTTTAAGAAGGATATTATAACAGAGGCATACGAGAATGCACGAGAAAAAGGTATCAGTGGCACTGATGATGCCGGGCTGGCAGAATGGGCAGGTTTTAAAGTTACAATGTTTGAGGGAAGCAGCAGGAATATTAAGCTTACCTCTGCAGAGGACCTTATTTTGGGAGAATATTTCATTGGCATGTCAAAAACAGAGTTTTAAATATAAATACGAGCCAAAATTAAAAAAAGACTGCCTTTGGCAGTCTTTTGTAACTAATACTTCATATTGACTTTTTTAATTCTGCGTAACATTCACAACAAACGTTTTTTCCTCTATAAACCTTAATCCCTTTTGCGTTGTCGCAAAAAATACAGGCAGGTTCATATTTCTTTAAAACTATGGCGTTTTCGTCGGAATAAAACTCCAAACCATCCCCGATGGCTATGTCCAAAACACGTCTTAACTCGATAGGTATAACAATTCTACCTAATTGATCAAGACTTCTAATCATTCCTGTTGCTTTCATATTCAATTTCCCCCCATTAGTGTGTATAAGTGAATTTTAATTTTTTTATCGGCATATGTCAAGTTTCACAATAAATTTTATCAATCTCAAAATTTGTTAATATGTAAAAATAATATCAAGACATTTTGTTATATACAATAGTAGAAATGTCCTATATTGCCCAGGGACCACATGGATTGGGGCTGTTAAAGGTATCCTCAAAGAAGAATTATGCCGTTTTCATGGCAGCATTTTTGCATCTCGTCGGGCCATATGGATGACTGGACTTCACCGACATGAGCTTTTCCCAGGAGAAACATGCAAATACGGGACTGACCAAGGCCTCCGCCCAAAGTATAGGGAAGTTTTTTGTTGAGAATATCGCTATGGAAGGGGAATCGGATTCTGTTTTCACACCCGGCCTTTTCAAGCTGGGAACGCAAAGAATCTTCATCTACACGAATACCCATGGACGATACCTCGAAGGCAGTATCGAGTACCGGATAATAAAAAATAATATCACAGTTAAGGTTCCAGTCATCATAGTCGGGAGCCCTTCCGTCATGAGGCTTTCCGGATTTTAGCTTATCGCCTATCTGCATAAGGCAGGTTGCTCCGTGAGCCTTAGTAAAGGCATGTTCGCGTTCTTTCGGAGTATAATCGGGATAAAGATCCTCTAACTCCTGAGTTGTTACAAATGTAATTTTATCGGATAAATATCTGGTCAAAACAGGATACTCATTTACGATATAGTCCTCTGTAAGCTTAAAAACCTTATATATTCGCTCTACAGAATTCTTCAATGTCTCTATATTGCGTTGTTCCTTGGAAATAATCAGCTCCCAGTCCCATTGATCAACATAAATGGAATGGAGATTATCGGGATCTTCATCACGGCGTATTGCATTCATGTCGGTATAAAGACCTTCCCCGAGAGAAAAACCGTATCTGCCCAAGGCCATTCTTTTCCATTTGGCAAGAGATTGTACTATCTCCACGGTTGTTTTGTCTATATACTTTGTGTCAAAGGAGACAGGTCTTTCAACACCGTTTAAATTATCGTTTAAGCCTGATTCAGGTCGCACGAAAAGCGGAGCCGAAACACGGGTAAGATTTAACTCTAAAGCCAAAGCGTTCTCAAAGAAATCTTTGATTTTTTTGATAGCGATTTCTGTATCCTTAAGACCTAAAGAAGTTTTGTAATTTGCAGGTGTTTTGCAGTTAGCATTCATTATCTGCGCTCACTTTCATATTTACTAATATCAATGTTTAAATTTTGAGCCGTAGAATTTACACAACACCGACATAAAACCCCGTATTGCCTTATCGCTTTAGGCTCTAATATTGTATTATAAAAGAATCAAATAAAAAAGTATAGACGATAATTATCATTTTAGAATATTTATATTATAAAATGAAATATTAATATTCAAAAATTTCATGTATGTAAAAACGTAAATAATAGGGACAGTCTTATACTTTCTATTACATTAAATTGATGCTGTGTGTGATGTTATCGCAACTGCAATGACTATTGCCCAGATTTGACCCTTCCAGAAATTTGTGATAAACTTATTAAGCTTAAACACTACGAATATTCTATTAGATTGTTGCATATACTTTTTCAGCATCTCTTGGTGTCGCATGTCTGAGAGTTGTTCAATTAAAGTAAGCGCTTAATCTTTGTTATCAAAGAGCGGGAAAACCAATTTTTGGGGTGAATC